>CAXQAV010000024.1:0-35220 GCA_964221795.1 Luminiphilus sp.
CTATGACGCATGAAACCGAACCCCGCGGCTATGAAGTCGGCTATGACGCGGCTGGCGAAGTCGAGATTATCGAAGGTGTAGCCCGTGAAGAGACCACATCGGGTCTGAGCGCTGCTGATCAGCAGACTGCCTTGTCCGGTGGATGCACCGCTAGTGCCGGATCAATGGAGGCCGCTGCACGCGCTGCAGGCAAGGCCGATATTTTGGATCAGTACGCCAAGGACTATCCCCAGGGCCCGCATGACCAGCCGCAAAGCATGTGTCCTGCGTTCGGATCACTGCGTGTCGGTCTGCGGATGAAACGTGTGGCGACGGTGCTGTCAGGCTCTGCCTGCTGCGTCTATGGCCTCACATTCGTGTCGCATTTCTACGGTGCGCGCCGGTCGGTCGGCTATGTGCCTTTCAACTCCGAGACCTTGGTCACAGGCAAACTGTTCGAGGATATCCGCGAGAGCGTCCACGAAATGGCCGATCCCGATCGCTATGACGCGATTGTGGTGACAAACCTTTGCGTGCCGACCGCCTCCGGCGTGCCGCTGCGACTTTTGCCGTCAGAGATCAATGGCGTCCGCATCGTGGGGATCGACGTTCCGGGTTTCGGTGTGCCGACCCATGCCGAGGCAAAAGATGTGCTGGCTGGCGCGATGCTGAATTATGCCCGTCAGGAAGTTGCCGCAGGTCCGGTGCAGGCGCCCGTCGGTGGTAAGTCGGATCGCCCGACCGTGGCACTGCTGGGCGAGATGTTCCCCGCTGATCCCATGATGATCGGCGCGATGCTGGCACCTTTGGGCCTTGCCGCAGGACCAACCGTTCCGACCCGCGAATGGCGCGAGCTATATGCGGCACTCGACTGCGGCGTGGCGGCGGCGATCCACCCGTTCTACACCTCGGCAATCCGTGAGTTCGAGGCCGCAGGCCGCCAGATCGTGGGGTCTGCCCCTGTCGGCTACAGCGGCACCGCCGCATGGCTGATGAATATCGGCGAGGCGTTCAATGTGCCTAAGGCGCAGGTGGCTGCGGCCCAGAATGCATTCCTGCCTGCCATTGCCGAGGCCCTGAAGGCCACGCAGATCAAAGGCACGATCACGCTTTCCGGCTATGAAGGCTCGGAACTGCTTGTCGCGCGTCTACTGGTCGAAAGTGGTGCGGATGTGCCCTACGTCGGCACTGCTTGCCCCAAAACAAAATGGTCCGCTGATGATGCAGCTTGGCTCGCTTCGCGCGGTGTCAAGGTGGTCTATCGTGCATCGCTTGAGGAAGACTGCTCTGCAGTCGATGCCATCAAGCCTGACCTTGCAATCGGCACGACTCCAGTCGTTCAGCACGCCAAGGAACGCGGTATCCCCGCGCTCTATTTCACCAACCTGATTTCTGCCCGCCCACTCATGGGGCCAGCTGGCGCAGGCTCACTGGCCCAAGTGGTCAATGCCGCGATCAAGGGTAAGGAAAAGATGGACACCATGCGCGCCTTCTTCGAGGGCGTGGGCCGCGAAGACACCGCGGGTGTCTGGGAGGGCGTGCCGAACCTGCGCCCCGATTTCCGCGCCCAGCATCAGAAGAAGCTCGACAAAATGGCGCGCGCCGCCAAAGCGCAGGAGATGATTTGATGCTTGTTACCGATCATGATCGCGCTGGCGGCTACTGGGGAGCGGTTTATGCCTTCTGCGCCGTTAAGGGCCTGCAGGTCGTGATCGACGGGCCTGTCGGTTGCGAGAACCTGCCCGTAACGTCAGTGCTGCATTACACCGACGGGCTGCCGCCCCATGAATTGCCGATTGTGGTTACTGGGCTGTCCGAGACTGAAATGGGCGAGGGCACCGAAGACGCGATGAAACGCGCCTGGGACACGCTTGATCCTGCGTTACCAGCCGTTGTCGTCACGGGTTCGATCGCCGAAATGATTGGTGGCGGGGTCACACCTCAGGGCACCAACATCCAGCGCTTCCTGCCGCGCACCATTGACGAGGATCAGTGGGAATGTGCGGACCGTGCGATGACGTGGATCTTCACCGAATTCGGCATGACCAAGGGCCGGATGCCGCCAGAGAAAAAGCGCGAAGAGGGTGCCGCACCACGCGTCAACATCCTCGGACCGATGTATGGCGCATTCAACATGCCCTCTGATCTGGCCGAGATCCGCCGTCTCGTCGAAGGGATCGGTGCCGAGGTGAATATGGTCATGCCGCTGGGTGCCCATCTGGCCGAGATGCGTAATCTGGTGAATGCCGATGTGAATATCACGATGTACCGCGAGTTTGGTCGCGGGCTGTGTGAGGTGCTGGGCAAGCCCTACTTGCAGGCGCCTTTCGGCATCGACTCGACCACGAAATTCCTGCGCAAGCTGGGCGAACTGCTGGGGCTGGACCCCGAGCCGTTTATCGAGCGCGAAAAGCATTCGACCATTAAGCCCGTCTGGGACCTCTGGCGCTCCGTAACGCAGGATTTCTTTGCCACGGCGGAATTCGGTATCGTCGCGAACGAGACCTATGCCCGTGGCGTCCGCCATTTCCTCGAGAACGACCTCGGGTTCCCCTGCGCCTTTGCCGTGGCCCGTTGCCGCGGCAAGAAGACCAACAACGAAGAGGTCCGCAGCCTGATCCATACCAAGCGGCCTCTGATCGTATTGGGGTCGATCAACGAGAAAATGTATATGGCCGAAATGAAATCCGGCCATGGCCCGTCGCCGGTTTTTATACCTGCAAGCTTCCCCGGCGCTGCGATACGACGCGCGACGGGCACACCTTTCATGGGCTACGCGGGCGCGACGTATCTCCTGCAGGAAGTCTGCAACGGGCTCTTTGATGCACTGTTCCACATCCTGCCTTTGGGCAGTGAGATGGACGCAGGCGATGCCACGCTGACACCTTTGCGCCGCGACTTCCCGTGGGATGCCGACGCGCAGGCCAAACTCGACGAGATCGTGGCCACCCATCCGATCCTGACCCGCATTTCCGCCGCCAAGAGCCTGCGTGATGCAGCCGAGCGCGCGGCCCTCGACGCCGGCAACGACCGGGTTGTCCTTGAGACCGTCGAAACACTGCAAACCACCAACGGAGGACGATCATGACTGACTTCACCACCGACGCGCCCATCGCAAGGGCCCGCACGGCACCTCCGAAACGTGAATACTACGCGTATTTCGCGCTGATCTTTCTGGCCACACTGCCGCTTTGCATTCTGACCTGGGCGCTCTCTGCCGCCCGTCGGATGGAACTGCCGGCAAAGGGCCCGATTGCGAAGGCCTGGACCCAGGCCCGCATCATCACGCCTCAGATCTTCAACGCATGAAGCCTGTGGCACCAGTTTTGTCCCGCAAGGGACACACGAGGTTCATCGCTCCCCCCCGGGGTGATGGATTGGGGCAAAGGATGAGCCTTTGTCGTAACCCGGCCGCGGGGGGTGCGCGGCGTCAGTACACAATTTTGGAGACAAAACATGGCTGACAAATCTGATCTGTCTTTCACAGGTCTCACTGACGAGCAGGCCCAGGAGCTGCACGCAGTCTACATGAGCGGGTTCACGATCTTCACGATCGTTGCCGTTATTGCTCACGTGCTGACGTACATCAAGCTGCCCTGGTTCAGCTGGTAAGAGAGGAATTCACGAATGGCACAGTTCTACAAAATCTGGCTGGTTTTCGATCCTCGCCGCGTTTTCGTGGCGCAGGGCGTTTTCCTGTTCTTGCTTGCAGCGATGATTCACCTCGTCCTGCTGAGCAATGAAAGCACAAACTGGTTCTCGCTCGCCTTTGGCGGCTAAGGAACCGGCTTTTGCCGCAACGATAAAGCTGCGGGCGGGTGATCCGTCCGCCCGTAGCAAACACCGACATCTACGAGAATACAGGGCGCGCCCGTTGGGGACGCAGGGCCTGTAGCAAATTGGAGTAGGAAGATGGCACAGCTCAGCTTCGAAAGAAAATACCGGGTCCGTGGCGGGACATTGGTAGGCGGTGATCTGTTCGACTTCTGGGTGGGGCCATTCTACGTTGGCTTCTTCGGGGTCACGACGTTCTTTTTCGCCGTCCTTGGGACAATTCTGATCTTTTACGGGGCCAGCCAAGGCCCCACGTGGAACCCGTGGTTGATTTCCATCAACCCGCCACCGCTTGAATACGGTCTGGGTGCCGCACCGCTGCTTGATGGCGGCCTCTGGCAGATCATCACGATCTGTGCAATCGGGGCCTTCGTGAGTTGGGCGCTGCGCGAGGTCGAGATCTGCCGCAAACTCGGGATGGGCTATCATGTGCCCTTCGCGTTCAGCGTGGCGATCCTGGCCTATGTGACCCTCGTGGTCATCCGTCCGGTGCTGCTCGGCGCCTGGGGGCACGCCTTCCCCTATGGCATCTTCAGTCACCTCGATTGGGTGAACAACGTGGGCTACACCTACGGCAACTTCCACTACAACCCCGCCCATATGATCGCGATCACGTTCTTCTTTACGACGTGTCTTGCGCTTGCCCTGCACGGCTCGCTGGTTCTTTCCGCTGTGAACCCGCCGAAAGGTCAGGAAATCAAGTCGCCCGACCATGAAGACACCTATTTCCGTGATCTGATCGGCTATTCGATCGGGCCATTGGGGATTCACCGTCTGGGCCTGTTCCTGGCGCTGAACGCCGGTTTCTGGAGCGCGGTCTGTATCGTGATCTCCGGCACGGTCTGGTTCGAGGAATGGATCGTCTGGTGGGATTGGTATTTCGAACTGCCCTGGTGGGTTGACCTTTAAGGAGGGTATGAACAATGGCCGAGTATCAAAACATCTTCACTCAGGTCCAAGTGCAAGGCCCGCCTGAAATGGGTATGGGCGCACCGGACGGCTCCGCGATTGCGCGGGGCGAGACAACCGGATTTTCCAAGCTCTTTGGATGGTTCGGGAACTCGCAGTTAGGTCCGGTCTATCTGGGCTCCTTCGGGATGATCTCGCTTGCGACCGGTCTGATCTGGTTCGTCATGGTGGGCATGTCCTTCTGGGCGCAGGCAGACTACAACCCCGCAATCTTCATGCGGGACCTGTTCTGGCTGTCGCTGGATCCGCCAAGCCCGGGCTATGGTCTGGGGATGCCTCCGATGGATGATGGCGGTTACTTCATGATCGCGTCGTTCTTCCTGCTGATCTCGGTGATCACATGGTGGGTGCGCACTTACCTGCGCGCAGAGGCACTGGGCATGGGCAAGCATGTGGCATGGGCATTTGCCTCTGCAATCTGGCTGTTCCTTGTGCTGGGTCTGTTCCGTCCGATCCTGATGGGCGACTGGTCCGAGATGGTGCCTTACGGCGTCTTTAGCCACCTCGACTGGACGAACCTCTTCTCGATCACCTACGGCAACCTGTTCTACAACCCGTTCCACGCCCTGAGCATTGCGTTCCTCTATGGTTCTGCCCTGCTTTTCGCGATGCACGGTGCGACGATCCTTGCGGTCAGCCGTTTTGGCGGCGAGCGCGAGATCGAACAGATCGTTGACCGCGGGACGGCAACCGAGCGTGCGGCCCTCTTCTGGCGCTGGACCATGGGCTTTAACGCCACCATGGAAGGTATCCACCGCTGGGCATGGTGGTTTGCAGTCCTGACGACGCTGACCGGCGGCATCGGGATCCTGCTGACCGGCACGGTTGTCGACAACTGGTTCGTCTGGGCACAGCAGCACGGCTATGCGCCAGTCAACTGAGGAGAAAGATCATGAGTGACCAAGAAAACATCCTCGATCTGGACAACAAGACACGCCTTTCTGCGGACATCACCTATCTGATGCTCAGAGGCGCAGGCTATGCCGCCGTCTTCGTCCTCGCCTTGTGGTTCATCATTGCAGTGATCGCCGGTATCGGACGCGCGCTGCCCGACCAGAGCCGTGAGACGCCTGACCCGATCAACCGGTCATCCTCGCTGATGATCGAAGTAATCGAAGAGACCGCCAAGGTCTGAGAGATAGAGGCAGGCGGGGCGCGACGCGCCGCCTGACCTCTAAAGCTGTCGGGCTTCCCTCCCTGGCTGGCCCGATAACGGGGCGACAGCCCCAGTTCCCTTCCTGTTGGCTACAGGAGACTAGCGTCGCAAACGGGGAAACCTGTTTGCGACGCTTTTTTATATCACAAAGGTGCCGCCATGACGATCCGCCCTGAAACTCCTTTCCTCGATGCCGTGAGCAGCCCTGCAGATGTGCGGCGGATGAATGATACGGCCCTTGCCAATCTCGCCGATGATGTGCGCACCGAGGTCATCTCGGCGGTGTCCCAGACCGGCGGGCATCTGGGCTCGTCACTCGGCGTCGTCGAACTGACCGTCGCGATCCATGCGGTCTTCAACACACCGCACGACAAGCTGATCTTTGACGTGGGGCACCAGTGCTATCCCCATAAGGTTCTCACGGGGCGACGCGACCGCATCCGGACCCTACGGCAGGAGGGCGGTCTGTCGGGTTTCACCAAACGCGCGGAAAGCCCTTATGATCCGTTCGGCGCGGCCCATTCCTCGACGTCGATCTCGGCGGCGCTGGGCTTTACCGTAGGTCGCGACATGGGCATGCCGACCGGCGATGCGATTGCCGTGATCGGGGACGGTTCGATCAGTGCGGGCATGGCTTATGAAGCGCTGAACAACGCAGGGGCGGAAGGGCGCCGTCTGTTTGTCATCCTCAACGACAACGAGATGTCCATCGCTCCTCCTGTTGGCGCGATGTCCAAATATCTTTCTGGTCTCTATGCCTCGCCCATCGGTGAGTTGCACAAGATGGCCGAAGGGTTCGAGGCCGCCTTGCCCGGACCTCTACGCGAACACGCCCGCCGCGCACGGCAACTGGTGACGGGCATGCATACCGGCGGCGGAGGCACCCTGTTCGAAGAACTCGGCTTTTCTTACGTGGGGCCGATCGACGGCCACGACATGCGCCAGCTTCTGCCTGTCTTGCGGGCCGCACGGACGCGGGCCACTGGGCCGGTGCTGATCCATGTCTGCACCACCAAGGGCAAGGGATATGCCCCTGCCGAAACCAGTGCCGACCGTGGCCATGGCGTATCCAAGTTCGATGTGGCCAGCGGTGCACAGGCCAAGTCACGCCCCAATGCACCGAGCTATACCAAGGTGTTCGGCACGGCCCTCACCCATGAGGCGCAGCTTGATCCGAGGATTGTTGCCGTAACAGCTGCCATGCCCTCTGGGACTGGTGTCGATATCATGGGCGCACGGTTCAAAACCCGCGTCTTTGACGTCGGCATCGCCGAGCAGCACGCTGTGACATTCAGTGCGGGCGTGGCTGCCAGCGGGCTCAAACCTTTCTGTGCGATCTATTCGACTTTCCTACAACGCGGCTACGATCAGGTCGTGCACGACGTGGCTTTACAGAACCTGCCAGTGCGTTTCGCCATCGACCGCGCGGGACTTGTCGGAGCTGACGGCCCGACCCATGCCGGCGCCTTCGACATCGGCTACCTCTCGGCGCTGCCGAACATGACCGTCATGGCCGCTGCGGATGAGCTCGAACTGATGCATATGGTGCGGACCGCTGCGGAGTATGATGCAGGGCCGATCGCCTTCCGTTATCCGCGCGGCGAGGGTGTGGGGCTGGAACTGCCCGAACGCGGCGAGGTGCTGGAAATCGGCAAGGGCCGTATCTTGCAGGACGGGTCCGATGTGGCGATCCTGTCTTTCGGCGCACATCTGGCCGAATGCCAGAAGGCCGCGGAAAAATTGGCAGCACAGGGCGTCACCGCGACGATTGCGGACGCCCGTTTCGCTAAGCCGCTTGATCACGCGCTGATCCGGCAGTTGATACGCCACCACAAGGCGCTGATCACCGTCGAACAGGGCGCACAGGGTGGTTTCGGTGCGATGGTGTTGCACTATCTTGCCAATGAGGGACTTCTGGATGGTCGCTGTGCGATCCGTACGATGACGCTGCCGGACCGCTATATCGACCACGCAGCACCCGACGCCATGTATGCCGAGGCAGGGCTGACAGCCGTGGATATCGCCGCGATGGCGATGCAGGCGGCAGGGATCGAGGTGAAGCGCAGCGGCGTGACGGTCGAGGTCTAACCGACCAGATCGGCGCTCTCTGCGAGCCAGCGATCAAGTTCCGACATGGCGTCTGCGCCGAGTGGCAGCAGAGGCCGTGGTAATTGCGCATTACTCAACCCCAGTCGTGCTGTCAGCGCATAGGCCAGCCGCAAGCTGCCGTAACGGCGGCAGAGCGACCAGAGCGGTGCGAGCCTTTGATCCAGTTCGGCGACAAGTTCCTCATCGGACGCCCCTATGGCATCTCCCAAGGTCACAAAGACCCTTGGGATGGTGCCGCCGAGCGCCGTGAAGAAGGCGTCTGCACCGGTCTGCATCGCTTCGGTAAAGCCCCAATCACCGCTGTAGCCGATGACGAAATCGGCGGGCAGCACCTCGCGCAATCCGGCGAGATCGTCGGCGATAGCGCCGCGGGCGGGCAGAGGCATTTTGACACCAGAGATCAATGGGTGGTCGGCAAGCCGCCGCAACAAGTCATGGCTGAACGTGAAATGGGTCGTGCTCGGATTGTTGTAGATACATAGAGGCAGTCCGGTCGCATCGGCGACGGCGACGAAATGGGCATAGGCCTCATCTTCGGTCAGCGGCGTGTAGGAAACCGGTGCGAGCAAAAGGCCATCGGCCCCGGCTTTGGCGGCATCTCGGGCAAGGTTGACGGCAGTATCGGTGCGTAGCGCGCCGACGCCGACAATCAGTGGGGTATCACCTTTGACCTCTGCCGCCGCCTCGGCCGCCCGCAGGCGCTCAGCTGCGTCGAGGTAGGCATAGGTGCCGGTGCTGCCCAAGAGACCGATAGAATTAACCTGCGCCTCACACAGCCGTCCGACGAGGCTTTGAAGGTTGGCCGTGTCCACCTGTCCCGCCGCATTGCAGGGTGTGATGGGAAAGGCTGAAATGCCTCTGAAGATATCGGACATAGCGGGTACCTTTTGCAGGTTGTCAGGGCAAGGGATCCGTCTGGAACAGCCAGACCTTCATCCCGCCGTGCGGGATCGGCGGGCCCTTTGGTTTGAAGGGCAGCTTCATCGCCTGCGCCAGAGCGGGGTCGCTGGTGATAATGCCCACGCGCCAGCCCGGGAACTGCCTTCGCAGCATATCCCCCAGACCCGCGTAGACACCAAAGAGCATTTTCTGGTTCCCGATCCGCGCACCGTAGGGCGGGTTGCAGATCACCAGACCGGGCGGGCCGTCGGGACGCGCCATGTCTGACGCGTTGCCGTTGGTGAGTGTGATCCAGTCGTCGACACCGGCGCGGGCCGCATTGTCAGTGGCCATGCGGACTGCACCGACATCACGGTCATTGCCGAAGAAACGCTGCTGAGGAACTCGCGTCTGCGCTGCGCGTTGCAGGATCGACCAGCGGCCTGCGTCAAATGTCGCGAGCTTCATGAAAGCGAACTCGCGGCTCCGGCCAGGAAACATCCCCGCAGCGATCTCGGCTGCCTCAATCAGGAAAGTGCCTGACCCGCACATCGGATCGACGACCGGTTCCTGCCCGTCATACCCACAGGCGCGCAACATGAGCGCGGCGAGTGTTTCGCGCATCGGTGCCTTGCCCACAGCCTCTTTGTGGCCACGTTTGTGCAGGCTTTCGCCGGATGTATCAACGCTGACGGTCACACGGTTATCGTCGATGCGGACCTTAATGGCGACGTCCGCCTCGGCATCGATGGTGATGCCGTGATCCTCCTTTAGCGCTTTTTCGATCCGTTGGGTGGCGGCGCCAGCATGGTAGATCTTGGATTTCTTCGAGGTCGCGACTTCGACTCGGACCGGCACATCGGGGCACAGAACCCCGGCCCAAGGAAACTTGCGGGCACGTTTGTCGAGTTGCGCGAGATGGAACGCCATGAAGCTGCCGATCCGCGCCAGAACCCGTGTCGCCCCGCGCAAGGTCAGGTTCGCACGCCAGACGTCATCCCATGTGCCGGTGAAGCTGATACCACCCGCCTCGATGCGTGCGCCGGTGAAACCGGCTGCCAGAGCTTCGTCCAACAGCGGCTGTTCCAGCCCCGGTGTGGCCACAAGGAAGATTTCGAAGGTATCGGTCATTGCTGTTGCCTACAGCGCATCCTGCGGCGCGGCAATGCGTGCGCTTTCGGGTTTCGGGGCGGGCTTCGCGATGCCTTCCAGCGCGCGCAAGGGTTTGCGCACAGCTTCGGTCAGACCGGGGCGTTTGGGGGCAGCCATCTGTTTGCTGACTTCGATGATCAGCACACCGCCTGCGGCGATCACGGGCATGTTGTGTCCGACCTTTTCGAGGAAATTCGCCGACTTCCGCCAGAGCTTGCGTGACGACGGCGGTTGGTAGAGCGCCGACATCGTCCGCTCGGTCACAAACTGGTGGCGGCGCAGTTGCGCCTCAAGCTGGCTGAGCGAATAGGGGCGGCCATACCCGAAAGGCGTCTTGTCCGACCGCGACCAGAGGCCCGCGCGGTTCGGCACCACAATGACGGCACGCCCGCCGGGACCAAGTACCCGCCAAGCCTCGTCCAGCAGTTGCGAGGGCTGCTCGGTCGTCTCCAGCCCGTGCAGCAGGACTAGCCTGTCCACATGCCCTGTCTCGATCGGCCAGAGCGTATCTTCGCAAAGAACACTGACGTTCTTGCCGTCCGCGGGCCATGGCATCACGCCCTGAGGCCCGGGCATCAGGCCAACGACGCGCCGTGCGTCCTTCAGAAAGGGTCGCAGGAGCGGGACGGCGAAACCATAACCCACTACCATATGCCCCTTCACGTCAGGCCACATCGCAACCAGCTCGTCACGGATCACCTTCTGCGCCGCCCGCCCCAACGCGCTGCGATAATAGAAATTTCGCAAATCCAGCACGTCGAGATGCATTGCGGTTTACAGCCCCTTCGGCAAAGCTACCTGTTCAGCATACCAAGGAAAGGCTGCATTGCCATGACAAAGACTTCGCCCGTGGAACTGGTCACTGTTCCCTGCCTGCAGGACAACTACGCCTATCTGGTCCACAACGCAGCCACCGGAGAAACCGCGCTTGTCGATGCACCCGAGGCCGCGCCCATTCAAGCCACGCTGGACTCCCGTGGCTGGACCCTGACGGATATCCTCATCACCCATCACCATAATGATCATATCGATGGCGTCGACGCCTTGCGCGGATCTGCCCGTGTGATCGGGGCCGAGGCAGATGCACACCGTCTGCCGTCGCTCGATCTTGCGGGGAAAGAGGGCGATTTGCTCACGGTGGCCGGTCAACCGGTCCATATCTACGACGTGTCGGGCCACACAGTCGGGCACATTGCGTACTACTTGCCCGAAGCGGGTCTGGTCTTTACAGCCGACAGCCTGATGGCATTCGGATGCGGCCGCTTGTTCGAAGGCACGCCCGCAATGATGTGGGACAGCATGCAGAAACTGCGTTCCCTGCCGGACGAAACGCTTGTGTGTTCCGGCCATGAATACACCGCATCCAATGCCCGTTTCGCCCTCACTATTGAACCCGACAATCCGGACCTTATCTTAAGGTCCAAAGGGATCGATGCCGCGTGCGCGGCGGGGCAGCCAACGGTCCACTCAACCCTCGCCGAAGAAAAGCGCACGAACCCCTACCTGCGCGCCGATCTTCCCCAACTCAAAGCGGCTCTTGGCATGTCAGACGCATCCGATGTGGATGTCTTTGCCGAAGTGCGTTCACGAAAAGACCGCTTTTGAAGCGCAGATCAGCCCAAGGTTGCCAAAACAGGCCGATTTGTGCGGCATCACATCAAATGTGATGCCCGAACCGAAAAAAGTCCTTGAAGGTTGGCGCAGAAAACCAAACCTTAAGGGTAAGAGGCCACGGTAAGTGTGCACGGCATACTTGCCCCGATATGAAGGAGCACACAACGTGCCATCATTTTCGACAACACTTGAGCAATCCATCCATGGAGCCCTGGCGCTTGCCAATGCCCGCCGGCACGAGCTTGCCACGCTGGAGCATCTGCTGCTGGCGCTGATCGACGAACCCGATGCTGCCCGCGTGATGCGCGCCTGCTCGGTCAACCTCGACGAGCTGCGCAAGGACCTCGAAGATTTCATCGAAGACGATCTGTCGACCCTGATCACCGATGTCGAAGGGTCCGAGGCCGTACCTACCGCCGCCTTCCAGCGCGTGATCCAGCGTGCCGCGATCCACGTCCAGTCGTCGGGCCGGAGCGAGGTGACAGGTGCAAACGTGCTGGTCGCGATCTTTGCCGAACGCGAAAGCAATGCCGCCTATTTCCTGCAGGAGCAGGACATGACCCGTTATGACGCGGTGAACTTCATCGCCCATGGCGTGGCCAAGGACCCTGCCTACGGCGAAAGCCGCCCTTTGACCGGATCGACCGAAGAAAGCGAAACGATCAATGCAGGCGAGACAGAGGAAAAGGAAAGCGCACTCGCGAAATACTGCGTCGACCTGAACGCCAAGGCCAAGAAAGGGGATGTTGATCCTCTGATCGGTCGCGCGCATGAGGTCGAGCGTTGTATTCAGGTGCTCTGCCGCCGCCGTAAGAATAACCCGCTTCTGGTGGGTGATCCCGGCGTGGGCAAGACCGCGATTGCCGAAGGCTTGGCCTTCAAGATCGTCAACGGCGATGTGCCTGATGTTCTGGGCAAGGCCACGATCTTTTCGCTTGACATGGGCGCCTTGCTTGCTGGTACACGCTACCGCGGCGACTTCGAGGAGCGTCTGAAAGCCGTGATGACCGAGATGGAGAACCACCCTGACGCGGTGCTCTTCATTGACGAGATCCACACCGTGATCGGTGCCGGTGCAACATCTGGCGGCGCGATGGATGCCTCCAACCTGCTCAAGCCTGCACTGCAGGGTGGCAAGTTGCGCTGCATGGGCTCCACTACCTACAAGGAGTTCCGCCAGCACTTCGAAAAGGACCGTGCGCTCTCCCGCCGGTTCCAGAAGATCGACGTGACAGAGCCTTCGGTTTCTGACGCGATCAAGATCCTGCAGGGTCTCAAGCCCTACTTCGAAGAGCACCACAACATCAAATACACCAGCGAAGCGATCAAGACCGCGGTGGAACTCTCCGCCCGCTACATCAACGACCGCAAACTGCCCGACAAAGCCATCGACGTCATCGACGAGGCAGGTGCGGCGCAGCATCTGGTCGCTGAATCGAAGCGTCGCAAGACCATCGGTGCCAAAGAGATCGAGAATGTTGTGGCCAAGATTGCCCGCATCCCACCCAAGAACGTCAGCAAAGACGATGCTGAGGTGCTGAAAGATCTCGAAAAGACGCTCAAGCGTGTGGTCTTTGGTCAGGACAAGGCGATCGAGGCGCTGTCATCCGCGATCAAACTGGCCCGTGCCGGTCTGCGTGAACCTGAAAAGCCGATTGGCAACTACCTGTTCGCGGGGCCAACCGGTGTGGGTAAGACCGAGGTCGCAAAGCAGTTGGCGGATACACTGGGTGTCGAGCTGCTGCGCTTCGATATGTCCGAATACATGGAGAAACACGCGGTCAGCCGTCTGATCGGTGCGCCTCCGGGTTATGTCGGATTTGATCAGGGCGGTATGCTGACCGACGGTGTGGACCAGAACCCGCACTGCGTGCTGCTGCTGGACGAAATCGAAAAGGCGCATCCGGATGTCTACAACATCCTGCTGCAGGTCATGGACCACGGGAAACTGACCGACCACAACGGCCGGACAACAGACTTCCGCAATGTGATCCTGATCATGACCTCGAACGCCGGTGCGTCCGAGTTGCAGAAGAACGCGCTGGGCTTTGGCCGTGAAAGCCGCGAGGGCGAGGATACAGCCGCGATCGAACGGACCTTCACGCCGGAATTCCGCAACCGTCTGGATGCGATCATCAGCTTCAGCGCTCTGCCGAAAGAGGTGATCATGCAGGTGGTTGAGAAGTTCGTCCTCCAGCTTGAGGCCCAACTGATCGACCGCAATGTCCATATCGAACTGACGCCCGCTGCCGCCGAATGGCTGGCCGACCGTGGCTATGATGCAAAGATGGGTGCGCGCCCGCTGGGTCGCGTCATTCAGGAAAGCATCAAGAAGCCTCTGGCCGAGGAACTGCTCTTTGGCAAGCTGGTCAAGGGCGGTTTGGTCAAGGTCGGTGTAAAGAAAGGCGAGCTGGAACTTCGGTTCGAAGAGCCTGGCCCCGGACGGATCACCGGTGGTGGCGACAAGCCGCCTCTGCTGACCGCCGACTGATCTTGATAAATTCTCAACAGAACCCGCCGCAAGAGATTGCGCCGAGTTTTTCGTTTGACCAACTGACGCGAAACTGGTCCAAGATGCGCGAGGAAATCTGCAAGAGGGACCCACCGCCATGGCTGCCAAAACACGCATCGTTCTGTCCAGTGACCACGCTGCACTCGACCTGCGGGCAGCGATTGCCGCGCATGTGGCGGCCAAGGGATACGAGGTCGTCGATATCGGACCGACCACCACCGAAAGCGCCCATTACCCCAAGCATGGTGAAGCCGCTGCCAAGATGGTGGCCTCAGGCGATTGCGCGCTGGGCATCATTCTTTGCGGCACCGGTCAGGGCATCATGATGGCCGCAAACAAGGTCAAGGGTATCCGGTGCGGCGTGTGCATGGACACTTTCTCTGCCCGCATGATCCGCCAGCACAACGACGCCAATATGCTGTCGATCGGTGCACGTGTTGTGGGTGACATGCTGGCACTGGACATCGTCGATGCCTTTCTGGACGCGGAATTCGAGGGCGGACGTCACGGTCTCCGCGTTGACATGATCAAGGACATCGAAGCTTAGCGCTCGGTCAGTTTCAACTCGATCCTGCGGTTCTGCGCGCGCGCTTCGGGCGTGTCCAGCGGGTTCAGGGGCTGGAACTCTCCGAAGCCATTGGCCGCAAGACGGCGCGGGTCAAAGCCCAGTTCTTCGGACATAAAGCGCACAACTGAAAGCGCGCGAGCCTGCGACAGTTCCCAGTTGTCGGCATATCGCCCTCCGGGTGTAATCGGGATGTTGTCGGTATGCCCGTCCACCCTGATCAGCCAGTCGATTCCGTCCGGAATTTGCGACGCGATGCCCGAAAGCAGCTCGGTGATGCCCGCGATTTCGGCCTCGCCTGCGGGTGACAACTCAGCACTGCCTTGGTCAAAGAGAACTTCGGAGTTGAAGATAAAGCGGTCGCCCTCGATCCGGACACGTTCCTGCCCTTCGAGGATGTCGCGCAGCTGGCCAAAGAAGTCCGACTTGAACCGCTCAAGGTTCTGCGCTTCGGCAGCAAGACGTGCTGCTTCTTCCGCCAGACGCGCCGCCTCCTCTTCCAGTCTGATCCGTTCGGCCTCTTCGAGCGCAATGCGGCGGCGTTCTTCGGATACAGCACGGGCCAGCGCGGTGTTCAGCTGGGCGCCGAGTGTTTCGATCTGCACCTGTGCCTCGCGGTCAGCTTCCTCGGCAAGGTTGAGGAGCGATTGCAGATTGCCGACCTGCGTACGCAGTTCCGTGATCTGTTCGTTCAGCAGGGCGACCTGACGCTGGCTTTCCGCAGAAAGAGCCTCTTCCTGCGCGAGGGCCGCATTGGCGATGGCCAGAAGTTCGGCCTGCCGCTGGGCTTCCGTAGTCGTGGACGCATTGCTGGATTCGAGTTGCGCGATACGGGCGCGGGCTTCGGCCAGCTGCACTTCGAGGCTGTCGTTCTCATTGGCCAGTGACGCGCGCAACCGGTCGAGTTCTTCCTGTGCCGACTGCGCAGCCGCCAGCAGGGTCAGCGTGTTTTCTGCTTCCTGCCGCTGGCGTTCGAGGTTCAGCGTCATTGCCGTCAACTCGGTATCGGCACTGGCGAGCCGCTCGCGCAGGGCTTCTGCGGCGGCGGCATCGACAAGGGCCTCTGCCTCCAGATCGGTGATGGTTTCCAGCTGCGATGCGTTTTCGGACTCGAGGTTGTCGACCAATGCCTACAGCGCCTCGCGGCGTGCATCGGCAAGGCGGGCGGCCTCGACACCTGCGTCGATTTCGCTGCGGGCTTGGGCCAATGCGAGGTTCAGAGCTTCCTGCTCAGAGAGAAGTTCGGTTTGCTCGGCCTCCAGATCAGCGATCTGAGCGAGGTTGTCCGACCGCTCTGACAAGAGCCCCGCGACCTGTGCCTCGAACTGAGTGATCTGGCTTTGCGCCTGTGCCAGCGCCTGATCCTGTGCCTGCCGTTCGGCGATCAGGGCGGCGATGCGGCCCGCCTGCCGTTCAGCTTCGGCATTGGCGGCCTCAAGGTCAGAGGAAAGCGATGCACTCCGGTCCCGTTCCAGACCAAGGGTCGCGGCAAGCGCTGCAACCTCGCTGCTGAGCTGATCAAGCTCGGTTTCCTGACCGGTGATCTGCTGCCGCAGCACGAACTGGATGACCATAAAGATGGTCAGGACAAACATCAGGACCAGCAAGAGACCGGTCATCGCATCCACGAAGCCCGGCCAGATTGCATTCTGGACCCTGTTGGATTTCCTGCGGCTCAGCGCCATGGGTTAGCCCCGGCTCTTGATTGCGTTCGCGAGGTTGAGAAGGTCGCCGCGTAGATCGGCGATGCTTTCCTGACGACCCGCCGACATTTCCTCGAGAATGCGCAGCAACTGCACGTCGATCGAGCGAAGGCGCATCCGGCTTTCGGCGTCGATGCCTTCCATGCCGCTGTCGTCGAGCTTTTTGATGAGCGCCTCTTGGCCCAGCGCGACACGCTCCAATAGGGTGGTATTCGTGCTGGCGGTTTCGTTCTGCGCCATCTGCTGCATGGCAGAGGCAAGGGCCTGGAAGCGGGCCTCGTTGGTTTCGCGGTCGGCGTCGGCCTGTCCCATCATCATCTGGATGGTGTCCATCAGCTCGCCCAACTGGTCGACGAAAGTGCCCATTGCGCTCATGTCGACGGGCGCGCCGTCCTCGCCGTCGATCCCGATACGTGTGATCGTCGACATCCATTCTTCGAGTTCACGATAAAAGCGGTTCTGGCCGTGACCTGCGAAGAGTTCGAGCAGGCCGACAATCAAAGAACCGGCAAGGCCAAGCAGCGAGCTGGAGAACGCGGTGCCCATGCCGCCAAGCTGTGCCTCAAGGCCGGATTGCAGTCGCGCAAAGATGTCCGCGCCGGATTCCCCCTCACCGGGGTTCAGCGAGCGGATGGTCTCGACCAGTGCAGGAACGGTGGTGGCAAGGCCGTAGAACGTGCCGAGCAGACCGAGGAAGATCAGGACGTTGCCGATATAGCGCGTGATTTCGCGGTCCTCGTCGATCCGTTGGGCGACGGAATCCAGAATTGACCGGGACGACGAGGAGGAAACCTGTGTCCGCGCACCGCGCTGCCGCAAAAGTGTTGCGAGCGGTGCCAGAAGCGAAGGTGCGGCGATGTAGGAATGACCACCCGCATCCCGTGCGAAGCGTTCGATCCAGCGGACCGAATTCATCAAGAGGAAGACCTGATTGAAGCAGGACAGAACCCCCAGAATGAACACGCCAAAGATCACGCCGTTCAGGTAGAGGTTTGAATTGAAGATCGCGATGATCTGTTCTTGCCCGAGGTAGAAGCCTGCACCGACAAGCCCAAGCACCACCAGCATGAACAGAAGCTGGCGAATGGGTTGCGAAAACTGGGGCTGTATCTTCTGTGGGCGTTTCTCAGACACCTTGGTGCGTCCTTATCTCGATTTCCTCGCTGCTTTGATTAACAGCATATGGGGCCCTAGACGCAAAGACTAACAAAATCAGGGCAGATTTATGTTGCTTGCAAGGCACGGACGCGCTGGACGAGCCAACGCATGTCGTCGTCTTTGATGCCCAGTTCGTCCAGATGTGCGACGGTGTTGAACAGGTATTCGGTGTTCGGTCCACGCCCACCGACAGCATGCGCAATCATCCGCGCCTGTTTTTCCAGATTGAAATGGCAGTATTGCACGTGGTCACGGTTGATGATGTAGGCGAGCGCTCTGATCGTGTCGCCATCGTCGGTGATCAGATCGACCGTGTCCTCATAATAGGCAGAGGAGATCAGCTCGCGTTCGCGTAGATACGCCAGAACTGTGTCTTCGTCATCGGGGTGAACCTCGAATGCGACGCCTGTGCATTGGCCGCCCTGCAGCTTGTCGAGCGCCAGAACCAGACCGGGGTCATCCTCGGTGCCGCGATGGTGGATCGACAGCATGCAGAAGCTGCGGTGATAGTCGTGCAGCCGTGCCTTGACGCGTCGGACAGGCGTGAAACCGGGGTCCCAGAGCAGAGAACCATATCCGAATACCCAAAGTGCCATTGTGCCCAATCCGTTGTTTCGTCGCGCATAGCATTCCAGCGCGGGAAACGGAATGGGTCAGCCGGCGCGCATCAGGTCGCCAAAAATCGCGTTGCTGTGGTCGCGCAGGTAGATCCGCAGCCAGGGCGTATATTCAGCCGGATGGCGGGCAATATCCGCACGCAGGTCATAGAAATCGACCCAGCGGGTTGCCATGACCTCTTCAGGGTTCGGCGTGAACTTCATGTTGTCAGGTGCGTCCGCGACAAAGACTTCAACCACCTCATGTTCGATCAGGCCCTTGCCGACGTCCGCGCGGTATTCGATCTGCTCGCGGTGCGCAGGATAAAGGCCGGTGATCCCGAGCTCTTCTTCCAACCGTCGCACGGCGCAATCTGTGGCGTCCTCTTCCCATTCGGGATGGGTGCAGCAGGTATTCGCCCAAAGACCCGGCGTGTGGTATTTCCCCATGGCCCGCTGCTGGATCAGCACGCGCCCCCGGTTCATCACAAAGACGCTGACGGCCTTGTGTTTCAGCCCGCGCTGATGAGCTTCGAGCTTTTCTACCGGATGAAGTATGCCGTTTTCCCAGGCCGGGATCATAATGTTCATGTGCGTAGCGGTGATACGATGCGTGTCAGATGGGCGAGGTTCTTGATCCCGATTTTCAAATGCGCCAAAGGGCGGGCCTTGACCAGTTTCTTGTTCATATAGGCCTCAAAGGTCAGCTTTTGCACGTCGACATCATGACACAGGGAGACAAACCGCTCGCGCCGCTCGTCGCTGCGGTAATAGGCGTTCTGCATGGCGCCCAAAACGCGGAAGACCTGCTTGTGTTCCCGCATGAAAAGCCTGCGCGACAGTTGCAGGTCCTTGACGCGGCCCGAGGCCAGCGTCGCGGCGGCGGCAGTCGCGGCAACGCGGCCACCGACCATGGCGTAGTAGATGCCCTCGCCCGATGACGGGGCCACAACGCCTGCGGCATCGCCTGCAAGCACAACGTCCCTGCCATTGTCCCAGCGATCCAACGGTTTTAGTGGGATCGGCGCGCCTTCCTTGCGGATCGTCTTGCAATCGCTGAGGCCGGACGCGGCCCGTAGATCGGCGGTGGCTTGTTTGACGTCCACCGATTTGATCATCGACCCCATGCCGACGCTCGCCTGCGCGCCATGCGGAAAGACCCAGCCGTAGAAATCGGGCGAGATGCGCCCGTCATAGACCACATCACAGCGCTTGGGGTCGTAGCTGAGCGTCGGCGCGGGGGCTTCGATGATTTCGTGATAGGCGATCACATACGGGATCTTATCGCCATCCTTGATCTCGGCCCTTGCCACATTGGAACGCGCGCCGTCCGCACCAATGATGATCTGCGTGCTCAGGCGCATCTCGTTGCCACTGACCTTGTCGCGGTAGAAGACATGGCTCGCCCCTTCGTCGCGCTCGATCCGCAGGAACGTGCCGGTATAGCGATGCGCGCCTGCCTCTTTCGCGCGATTGCGCAGGAATTCGTCAAAATGCTCTCGGTCAACCATGCCGACGTAGCCGTTCTCGATTGGGATATCGACCTGCCGTCCGGTGGGCGAGATCATGCGGGCGGTGTTCACCCGTGCCACGATCTGTTCGTCGGGAATAAAGAAATCCTGTATCAGGCGTGGCGGCACTGCTCCACCGCAGGGCTTGATCCGCCCGTCGCGGTCGATGAAGGCGACCTTGTGACCCGTGCGGGCGAGGTCCTCGGCAGCGGTGGCTCCGGCTGGACCGGCACCCACAACAACAACATCATAATGCATCATTCATTCTCCCGGGACGAGCGTTGCAGTAGGGACCTTGTGGTCCATGATCTTGGCCGCCACGGCGGTGGCGGCGATAAAGAGGGTGGCTTCGGCAAGAAAGACGCTGCCGAAGGCTTGGGTGTCGGTCAGTGAGCTGCGCAGGACATCGACGCAGGCCGCACCAAGCAGACCGCCAAAGCCTGCAGCAATCGCTTGCGCAGCACCCCAGAGGCCCATGCGTGTGCCCTCGCGTCGTTCCGCGCCATCTGCGGCTAGGGCCATCATTGATCCGATGGCCGCAACCGCGAACATACCGTTGAAAAAGCCGAGCAGGACGACCGCAGGGATCAGAGGAGCAGTTGGTCCGATTGGGCCAAGCAGGGCAATCATGGCCAGCGCGGCCGCTGACCCAAGGCATCCGCTCATCACCCATGACCGCAAAGCACCGATCTTGAGCCCTGTCGCCACGATCCCGACGGTCAGCATACCCACGAAGACGCCACCGTTCTGCGCGCCCGAGAGCGAGGTGGACTGTCCGGGAGTAAAGCCGAAGACGAGCCCTGCGTAGGGTTCGAGTATCAGCTCCTGCATGAAATAGGCGGTCATCGACAAGAAGACGAAGATTGTGAAGTTGCGCGCCTTGCGCTCGCCCCAGACCTCTTTCAGGCCCTCCAGAAAGGGTGTCGGGTCCGGCTCGCGCACAGCGACCAGCTTGCGCTCGACCCCCCAGACGGCAAGGGCGCTGATAGCTGTCGCGATAGCGCAGACAGCCCCGACGATGCGGATCAACTTGGCCGGTGTGTAGGGGTCAATCAATTGCCCCACGACGCCCGCCGTCATGGCAATCCCGAAAATCATCATCAGCCATGTGATCGTGGCCGCTGCCGCACGGCGGTCAGGCCGTGTTGTTGTTGCGAGCAGCGCCAGCATCGAGGTGCCAGAAGCACCGACACCAAGACCGATCAGGCCGTAAGCGAGAATCGAGAGAGCAAGGCCCGCAGCAAAGGATTGTGGAAAGACCGGAAGGGCCACAGCGGCAAGGAAAGCACCTGCAGCGAGCGCCACCATCCCGCCGATGATCCATCTTGTCCGGTGCCCGCCTGCGTCAGAGTAGAATCCCCAATGCGGCCGCGTCAGCTGGATGCCGTAGTGCAGACCGACCAGCAGTCCCGGCAGGATGGCAGGCAGCGCCAGTTCGACAACCATGATCCTGTTCAGCGTCGATGTGGTCAGCACCACTATCGCGCCCAGTGCCATTTGCACGAACCCCAACCGGACGATCTGGGACCATGATAACGTCATCTCACACCCCCACGCTGCGCAGCGCGGTGGCTGCGATCATCATACCGCTGATGTAGAAAAGAATGCCCATCCCCTGATACCACGGGGTGCGGCCCTCGGGGTCGCGCAGCAGAACACGCATCGCACCGATCTGCACGGCCAGCATGGCGGCGACACCGAGCGCGTGGATCGGCTTGTCCCAAAAGGCCAGCAGTCCGATTACAACCACCTGCGGGATCGCCATGACCCAGCAGGCGAGCTTTGCGGCGCGCTCCGGCCCCATCACGACAGGCAGGGACCGCAGGCCCATCGCCCGGTCGCCCTCAATCGCCTTGAAGTCGTTAAGCGTCATGATCCCATGCGCGCCAAGCCCGTAGAGGACTGCGACGCCGATGATCTCGGCCCGCGGCGCGCCCGCAGAGAGGACAGCAGCACCGGTGATCCAGGGCAGGGTTTCATAGGCCAATCCGCAAAGCGCCGGCCCCCAGACCCCCGAACGCTTGGCGCGGACCGGTTCGGCCGAATAGGCCCATGCGGCGAGTACTGCGAGGATCGTCGCGCCAAACCCCCAGGGGCCAAGCTGGTAACCGATCAACAGCCCAAGGACTGTCATAGCCAGCGCAATGCCCAACCCCCAGCGCCCCGGGATCAACCCCGAAGGGATCGGGCGGTGCGGTTCGTTGATCGCGTCCACATGCCTGTCACACCAGTCGTTGGCCGCCTGTGACATGCCGCAGACGATCGGCCCGGCAAGCAGGACGCCGAGGCCCACCAGAAACCAGTGATCCAAGGGGTTCGCGCCCACGGAAACCACGCCGCAGAGATAGGCCCACATCGGCGGGAACCATGTATGCGGCTTGATGAGTGTGAGCATCGCGCGCGGCGCGGGCCAGCGGCGCGGAGTCGTCTTGATATGTAAATCAGAAGTGACACTCATACTGTCATTCTAGATTTACATTCCGCAACCGGCAAGTGTAATCACCGGTTGACACTGTGCCATAGTGTCTCGGCGGAAATTGCGCCTTGTTGCGGCGTCGCGGACTTTGCTCCAGTGAAACGAGCCTCCATGCATTTTGACCCTTGCTAACGCTAATACTGTTCCCCAACGTCGCCTCAAAGCGCTTTGGAGGGGAATCACCATGGCAATCAAGGCTGTCGTCTGGGGCGAGAACGTCCACGAGCAAACCAACAAGATCGTTGCCGGTATCTATCCTGACGGCATGCATGAAGCGATTGCCGCTTTCCTGCGTGCCGACGGAATCGAAGCCTCGACTGCGACTCTGCAGGAGCCGGAACACGGGTTGACCGAGGCGCGTCTGGCGGAAACGGATGTCCTGCTCTGGTGGGGTCATGCTGCTCACGGTGATGTCTCGGACGAAGTGGTTGAACGCGTCGCGGACCACGTCAACGCGGGCATGGGCCTGATCCTGCTGCACTCGGCCCATTTCGCAAAAATCTTCAAGCGGCTGATGGGCACCCCCTGTAACCTGACATGGCGCGAGGCGGGCGAGCGCGAGCGTCTTTGGGTCACGTCCCGCAACCACCCGATCGCCGCCAGACTACCGCTCCATTTCGAGTTGGAAAATGAAGAGATGTATGGAGAGCCTTTCGGCGTGCCAGAACCGCTGGAAACGGTCTTCATCAGCTGGTTTCAGGGCGGCGAGGTCTTCCGATCCGGACTGACCTACAAACGCGGGGCGGGCAATGTCTTTTACTTCCGCCCCGGTCACGAGACCTATCCGACATATCACGATCCGAACGTCCAGACGGTTCTGCGCAATGCGGTGCGCTGGGCCCACAACCCTGCGCCGCGTGTCATCGGCGTGAACGACGCCCCCAATGTGCCCGTGATCGAAGCGCTTGAACCGATCGAGGAGCGCGGCCCCCGCCTGCATCAGGACGGCGAGGAGGGTTACCGTTGATCCGCATTCTGATCGTGGGCACCGGTGGCATGGCCCGTGCCCATACCGAAGCCTATCAGGCGATGGAGGGCGTCGAGGTCGTGGCGGGTGTCGACGTCAACCCCGATGCGCTTGCCGACTTTCAGAAAGCATTCGGTGTTCCTCATGGTTTCGCCACCGTGGAGGAAGCCATCGCTTTGGGTGAATTTGATGCAGCGTCCAATGTGACCCCTGATGCAATGCATCGCCGCACGACCCTGCTGCTTCTTGCCGCGGGCAAGCACGTTCTTTGCGAAAAGCCTCTGGCGACCTCGCAGGAACATGCCGAAGAAATGGCTAGCGCGGCCGAGGCCGCCGGTGTCGTGAATATGGTCAACCTGACCTATCGCAATGTGCCTGCGCTTATCCATGCCGCCCAATTGGTCGCCGAAGGGCGCATTGGCGAGGTACGCCATTTCGAGGCCTCCTACCTGCAAAGCTGGCTGACCCAGAACGCATGGGGTGACTGGGCGACGGAGCATCAGTGGCTGTGGCGGTTGTCGACCGCGCATGGCTCGATGGGAGTGCTAGGGGATGTAGGTGTGCATATCCTTGACTTCGCGACCTTCGCGGCGGGCTCGCCTGCCGATCGCGTGTCCTGCCGTCTGCAGACATTCGACAAGGCCGAGGGCGGGGAAATCTTTCCTTATGTCCTTGACGCAAACGACAGCATGGCTATGCACTTGCGATTGGCCAACGGTGCCATAGGTGTTGTCCACGCCAGCCGCTTTGCAAGTGGTCACCTGAACGATCTGCGCTTGCGGCTCTATGGCACGAAGGGCGGGTTGGATGTGCGCTTTGAGCAGGGAAAATCGGCGCTCTTCATCTCGGAAGGCGACGCCTTGCTGACAGGTGACTGGACGGCTTTGGCAGCGCCCGATGTGCCGACAAACTATGAAAGGTTCATCGCTGCGATACGCGCCGGAACGGCTGTTATGCCCGATTTCGCGCGCGGGGCCGCCCTCCAGCGCGTGCTGGACCTCGCCGTTGTTTCCGATGCGGCCTCCGGCGCCGAACAGCAGGTTTGATCGGCTGATTTTCAACGAATTGTTCCTTTAAGCTTGCGTTCAGAGCTTCACCCCTATCCCGCGCTTCGGACGACGAAGAAAGGGGTTTCGGAATGAGCACAGGCAGCAACGCGCCCACGATCATCAAGCGCAAGAAGGTTCTTGCTGACGGGGGCCACCATGGCGGCGCCTGGAAGGTAGCCTACGCGGATTTCGTGACCGCGATGATGGCTTTCTTCATGCTGATGTGGCTGCTCAATGCCACGACCGAACAGCAACGCAAAGGAATCGCGGATTACTTCTCCCCGACGATCCCGATCAACCGTGTCTCGGGCGGTGGCGACGGCACCTTTGGTGGTGACAATATCTTTACAGACGAAACGCTTGCGCAAAGCGGGACGGGCATCAATCAGCCATCGCTCGGGGATGAGCCTCTCAGGGTCGAAGACAGCGCCGAGGCAGATGCTGCCGCTGCGGCGCAGGTTGCCGCCCTGCGCGATATCGAGGCGATCCTGTTGAGGCAGGGTGGCGAGAGCATGATCTCAGATCAGGCGCTGCGGCATATCGTGACGCGTCTGAACGATGTGGGGCTCATTATCGAGATTTTCGACCTGCTTGGCGCGCCGCTCTTCGAAGGCAACACCACAGAGCCGGCACCCGTCATGGCCGAGATTGCCGCGGTCATGGCCCGTATCTTTGCCATTGTCGAAAATCCGGTTGTGATCGAGGCCCATCTGCGGACGCGCTCTGTCCTGCGCGCAGACTACCCGATCTGGGAGCTGTCGACTGGCCGCGCCGACCGCATGCGCGGATTGCTCGAGGAGGGTGGCCTCAATCCATTGCGTATTGGACGGATCACAGGTCATGGCGACCGGACCCCCACGACCCGCGATGCAACCGAGGAGCGGAACAATAGGGTCGAGGTGATCCTGCTGCGGTCGGACCTTTGAACAATTCGGATTTGAACGATTAGGCCGCCGTTAAGGGTCGGTCCTTATGGGTAGTCGCGATGGCTTCCTTTTGAACGCAGAAAGGCGCAACAAATGACGATTTCCTCTTCCCTTAACGCAAGTGTTTCAGGTCTGGCTGCAAACGCCTCGCGGCTGGCGACGATCTCGGACAATATCTCCAACTCGTCGACCTATGGCTACAAGCGGGCCGTGACCGATTTTCAGTCGATGGTGATCGAAAGCGGACAGGGAACCTATTCAGCTGGCGGCGTCCGGACGACGACCATGCGGCTCATTGATGAACGGGGAGCACTGGTTTCGACGTCGAACCCGACCGATCTGGCGGTCCGCGGGCGGGGTATGCTGCCGGTGACGGCGGAAACCTCTGTTGCCTTCGGAAATGGTGACAACCCCTTGTTTCTGACAACGACCGGATCATTCAGGCCGGATGATCAGGGATATCTGCGCACATCTGGCGGGTTGGTGCTTTTGGGGTGCCGGCGGCACCGGATGGGACTATTCCCAACTATCCGCGTGACTCCATCGACGGTTTGGTGCCGGTGCAGATCAATGCCAACCAGTTTGCAGGCGAGGCGACAACGCGGATCGACCTTTCGGTCAATCTGCCGGCCACATCGACACGCGAAGGATCGCCGGGCGACACCGAAACACTCTCGGTCGAATACTTTGACAACCTTGGCGCCTCTTCAAACCTGAACTTCCTCTTTACGCCTGTCGTTCCCGCAAATGGTGCATCGAACGAGTGGACCGTGGAAATACGGGACAGCGAAATCGATGTGGACGCGGACGGGATACCTGACATTGTGGGCGAGTACCGTCTGATCTTTGATGCCACGCGCGGCGGTGGGGGAACGCTCGCCAGTGTCGACTATACTGATCCGGCGGCACCCGTGGGCGGCCCCTATGATCCTCTGACTGGCGCTTTCATCATCAACGTCGACGGTGGCCCGATGGAGATCAATATCGGCGAGTTGGGCAGTTCGATCGGGCTGACGCAGTTGTCGGATGCCTTCGCACCAGTGTCGATTTCCAAGAACGGGACGCCTGTAGGCAGTCTGACCTCGATCGAAGTTGACCAGAACGGCTATGTCCGTGCGTCCTTTGATATCGGGATCAACCGCGTGCTCTACCAGATCCCCCTGGTCGATGTGCCCAACGTCAACGGGCTTGAGACATTGGATCAGCAGACCTATCGCGTGACGCCTGATAGCGGTTCGTTCTTTCTCTGGGATGCGGGGGACGGTCCGACCGGCGATATCGTCGGCTATGCTCTCGAGGAATCTGCAACTGACGTGGCCGGCGAACTGACCGAGCTGATCCAGACACAGCGGGCCTACTCATCAAATGCCAAGGTGATCCAGACCGTGGAGTTATCCTTGGCCGAGCTGACATCCTTGCCGGTCGAGATCATCGACTGGATTTTGGGCAGGTTGCTGTTGATAGACTTGAGAGTTTGCAGTGGGACCATCGCACTGTTGTTCGTGAAAATACTGGACATAATCCGGTCCCTTTGATGCCGCGCTTAGCGCCATGCGTTTTCGTGAATCCGCGATAAGCGGGGTGAAGCGTCGTTCTGACGAAAAAGCCGGCATGAGAACCTGACGACCCCCTGCTGGGTGCAGGGCGGGTAGACCAAACTACCCTCTACAATCCCTTAATGCGGCTCCCTGAATTGCGAAGCATTTGATTGAATTCAGGCCTTTTTCTCGACCCGCGTAGCTGCTGTCTGGCGATTGGCGAGCCTGCCGTCCTGTTCATATGTGGTCAGCCCGGCCTGTGCTTTTTGGAGGGCCGCCAACCGGTCTTTTGCGGACTGAACGCCGCTCAGGGCGGCTTCCATAAGGGCCTGATTGGCATCCATGACTTGTCGTAGGACGCGCAGGTCCTGTGCTGAGGGTGGAACATTCTCTAATGCGAGAATGTGGCGCAGCTTGTCAGCGTGTAGCTGTTCCAGGGCTGCATAGTCACCCTGCAAAAGCGCGCCTTTTTTCCTGCGCGATGGTGTCATGGAGGCGGTTCAGAGGATCAGAGCGCATGTTTGTCATCGGATTCTCCGTTGTGTTCAGCGGAGACATGCCAGCGCTTCATAAACATTCCGTAATTTTTTGCGCGCAGAAAGGCAGTGCGAGTGATTCTATTGTGGAGAAGCCATGATCCCCTTTCTCAGTGCCGAACCTAAAGTGCCGGGTGATATTCCCGCACGCGTGCAGTTGGGGCAAACCGGCGGCGGGCCTCCGGGTCGTCGCTTTGACAGTTTCATGAGCGAAGCCGCAACTGCCGAAGAGATGCCCGTTGAAGGCGCCCAAGGCGAAGGTCTTTTGGCGGGGGAAGAACTTCCGATAGCAGACCTCGACATGGCAGCGACCGAAGAAACGCTAATCAAGCGCGCCTTGCCAGACACGGCAGCCCCCGTCGCAGTGCTGGCGCGCCCGGTTCCCGATGCGGCGACGCCCGAAGAGGGTGTGCCGATCCGCAAGGCAGTCGGACTTGACAAAACAGGACTGCCGACGCGCGCCGCGCAGGTCTGGGCGGCCCTGTCGGAAGGCGAGCAGCCCGCCCCCCTCCCCATGCTGTCGCCAAAGGCAATCCGTTGGCCGGGGTTCTCACAACCGTGCGCGCGGAGCAGCCCACAAACCCAACAATGACCTCGGTGAAGGAAACCGGTCAACAAAGCCCTCTCCCCGAAGGTGACGAACCCGTACTGCCGCAGCGGAGCCTGCCGGAGCAGGCTGCCGCGCGCGTGCCACGTGCGGAAGATGGCCGTGTGCCGGGTCTGTTGGTCGCGCAGGTCGTGCGGGATCAACACGGCGGGCCAAGCAACCCCAAGGCGGCACCCGTCCCGCATCATCAGGCGGAGCGTGAGCTGCCGCCTCGGGCCGGATCGGAACGACCGGTCGAAAGACTGTCCGCCGCTGTACCAAGCCCCGCGATGCCTGCCGTGCCGGTCCATGCCGCCGTGTCTTTCGCGCTAGAACACACCAGGGCAGAGGCAACGACAGGGGACGCGCCTTTCGCGGCCGGCGAAATCCTGTCAGGGCTCGCTGCGTCGACCGTGGACCGTCCGGCAATTAGTCATGCGTCGGCCTATGCGCTTTCTGCACAGGCGGCATCCCCGGACATGGCCCGTCACGCAGCAAGCCAGATGGCGGTCGCGATCTCGCAGAGCGGCGGCAGGTCGACCGAAATTGCCCTCAACCCCGAAGAACTGGGGCGTGTTCGGATGTCCCTCTCTGCCGCAGAGGCGAGTGTGAGTCTGACAGTCTTTGCAGACCGGCCCGAAACCGTGGACCTCTTGCGTCGACATATAGAGATTCTGGCGCAGGAATTCCGTGCGCTCGGATACGCCGACATCCAGTTCACCTTCTCCAGCGGGGATCAGGGCGAGGGTCGGACAGCCGAAGCGGCGCGCGGAAACGGCGATTTTGTCGAGGCCGTTGAAAATACCGATGACACAGACCCCGCCCCAGTTGTTGCCGACCAAGGCGTCGATCTGCGGCTTTAGGAGCTCATGATGGAAATCAAACAGACTTTTGCTGGCAGTGCCGCAAATCCTGTACCGGCCCCCGTTATCTCTGCAGCGTCCCAACTCAGCAGCGATTTCGCAGTATTCCTGCGGATGCTGACGGCACGGATGCAGTATCAGGACCCGCTCAATCCGATCGACTCGACCGATTATGCCACCCAGCTCGCGACCTTCTCGGGCGTGGAACATGCGGTGGAGACAAACGACCTTCTGCGCGCTCTTACCACGCAGCTTGGCGTCGGCGGTCTCTCGGACATGGCGACATGGGTGGGCAAGGAGGTGCGTTTTAGCGGGCCTGCTGCATTTGATGGCCAGCCGATCACGCTCTACCCGAAATCGACCGCGGGGGCCGAGACATGGGACATCAGTGTGCGGAATGCGGAGGGCGAAGAGGTGCAGCGCATTCCCGTTGTCCCCGGCGCATCGGAGGTGAATTGGTCCGGTCTGCAATATGACGGGCTGACCGCGCCCGAAGGGATCTACAGTTTCGTCGCGATTGGTCGCACCAACGGCCAGATTGTCGGCGAAACCACAGTTGAAACCTATGCAAAGGTCACCGAGGCGCGGTTGGAAGCAGGCCGGCAGATGCTGATCCTCCAAGGCGGCGCCAAGGTCGCTTTCGAGAGCGTGACCGCAGTGCGGCAGGGCTGATGTGTCGGAGGAACAGGCTTGTCTTCACGAAGGCTGCCTCGCAGTGATTGTCGACTGTGATCTCAGAGCGAGGTAACGATCCACGCTGCTCCAACGATAACAGCCCCCAGCGCCATCCACGACAACCGCGCAATCCGGCGCTGCGGCTTCGGCGGCGGTGGCGGGTTGTTCTGACGGATCAGGGCGTCCTCCGCGATGCGTGGCAGTTGCGGGCCGAAACGGGCGAGGATCTGTGCCGTCTTCACCAGATCACGCAGCAGCGCCTTGGGGCCGATGCTTTCCTTGATGTAGTTTTCGACCACGGGCCGCGCGACCTGCCAGATGTTCATATGCGGATCGAGCGAGCGGGCGACGCCCTCCACCACCACCATCGTCCGCTGCAACAGAATCAACTCGGTCCGCGTTTCCATCCCGAAACGCTCGGTCACTTCAAAAAGATAGCTCAGCAGGCGCGCCATCGAGATCCGGCTGGCATCCATCCCGAAAATCGGTTCGCCCACGGCGCGCAGGGCCCGCGCAAACTCATCCACATCGCGGTTGGCGGGGACGTATCCGGCCTCGAAATGCACCTCGGCCACCCGCTGATAGTCCTTGCGGATAAAGCCGAACAGAATCTCGGCATAGACGCGGCGGGTGTATTCGTCGATCCGGCCCATGATGCCGAAGTCATAGGCAATGATGTCACCGTTTTCGGAAACCTTCAGGTTCCCCTGATGCATGTCGCCATGAAAATACCCATCGCGCAGGGCGTGTAGCAGGAACAACTCCAACACCCGCGCGGCCAGCGCGCGGCGGTCGTGGCCCGCCACATCAAGCGCGTCGTTCAAACCGATATTCGTGCCCTCCGCCCAGTCCAGCGTCATCACGCGGCGGCCAGAGAGGTGCCATCGGATCTGCGGCACCTGAAATCCGGCGTCGCCTTCTGTATTGGCGGCAAACTCGGCTGCGGCTGAACTTTCCAGTCGCAAATCCAACTCGCCCATAACCACACCTTCGAAGTGGGTGATCACGTCCATCGGGCGCAAACGGCGCGAGGCAGGCGAGAGCAGCTCGATCGCGCGGGCGGCGAAGTAGAAGGCGTCGATATCCTTACGGAAGGCTTTCTCGATGCCGGGGCGCAGGATCTTGACCGCGACCGCCTCGCCCGTGTCGGCGAGCACGGCCTTGTGGACCTGCGCCAGAGATGCGGCGGCGACCGGTTCGGAAAATGACGAGAACAGCGCATCAAACGGCTGTCCCAGTTCCTTTTGCAGTGTGTCCTTTGCCTCGCGCATCGAGAACGGCGGCAGCTTGTCCTGCAGGACCCGCAATTGCACCGCCAACTCGTCACCCACCACATCGGGCCGCGTCGAGAGGACCTGACCGAATTTGATATAGGCAGGGCCAAGCGCCGTGAGGGCCCGCACCGCAGGCGGCATCGTCACATCACCCTTGTAGCCCAGCCAGCGGAACGGCCAGACAAGCGTGCGAAATGTGATGCGCAGCAGCGGTCCGGCATCAAAGGCATCCAGCACGACCTTCATCGCGCCGGTGCGTTCCAGCGTGGCGCCCGTGCGGATCAGCCGGATGATATTGTGCGGTCCGCGCATCTCAGAGCTTCCAGCCCGAATGCAGCGCCGCGATACCCATGCTCAGGTTGCGGTACTTCGCATTCCCGAAGCCGGCGTCCTTGATCATCCCGAGGAAGGTCTCCTGATCGGGAAACCGGCGGATTGATTCCACCAGATACTGATAGCTGTCACGGTCGCCCGCGATCAGCTGACCCATGCGTGGGATCACGTTGAAGGAATAGGCGTCATATGCCGCCTGCATCATCGGATTCGGCAATTGGCTGAACTCCAGAACCATCAATCGTCCGCCAGGTTTCAGCACGCGGTAGGCTTCGGCCAGCGCATCCTGTGGGCGTGTCACGTTCCGGATGCCAAAGCTGATGGTGTAGACGTCAAAGGTGTTTGCCTCAAACGGCAGGGCCATCGCATCGCCGACAACCCAGTCGAGGCTGCTCGACAACCGCTCGGCCTCGGCGCGTTTGCGCCCCTCGACCAGCATGGATTCCGTGAGGTCCAGAACGGTCGCATGGCCATGGCCCGCCCGCTTGAGGAACCGGAATGAGATGTCACCCGTGCCGCCCGCCACATCCAACAGCCTTTGTCCCGGGCGGGGGGCCAGCCAGTCCATCATCGCATCTTTCCAGATACGGTGGATGCCCACCGACATGACGTCGTTCATGATGTCGTATTTGCTGGCAACAGACGAGAACACCCCCCGCACGCGTCCCGCCTTTTCGTCTTCGCGGACGGTTTCGAACCCGAAATGGGTTGTTTTGTCGGAGTTGTCGGTCATGGGGGTTGCCTATTCGATGTCTCAACGACCTTATAGGTCGCCAGACACGAATGACAATCAAAGCCTTGCGCTCTATGTGCCTAGCAGATCAACGCACGACCTTCGAAAGACAAGACCTATGCCCGAGCTACCCGAGGTAGAAACCGTCAAGGAAGGCATCGCGCCTGCGATGGCAGGTAAAGTCATTGAAAAGGCCGAAGTGAACCGCCCCGACCTCCGCTGGCCGTTCCCCGACAACATGGCCGCGCGGCTGAACGGCAAGCGTGTCTTGGGTCTGCGTCGCAGGTCCAAGTATATCCTTGTCGATCTCGACAGCGGTGAAACGTTGCTGATCCATCTGGGCATGTCGGGGCGGATGCTGGTTTCGGGCGTCACCATCGGTGAATTCCACCATCCCCACCCGACACCGGCAAAACATGACCACGTCGTCTTTCATATGGAAAGCGGTGCCCGCATCACCTTCAACGACGCCCGCCGTTTTGGGGCGATGGACCTGATGCCCACCGCCGCGCAGGAAGATCACTGGCTGATCCGCGACATCGGGCCGGAACCTTTGGGCAATGCCTTCAATGAGGCCTACCTCATCGAACGTCTGAAAGGCCGCAATACGCCGATCAAATCCGCGCTCCTTGACCAGCGGATCGTTGCGGGGCTGGGCAATATCTATGTTTGCGAAGTCCTGTTCCGCGCGGGCATCCACCCCGCGCGAAAAGCCGGAAAAATCAGTGCGGCGCGGGTCGCCTCATTGGTCCCGCTGGTCCGGCAGGTCTTGTCCGAAGCGATCGCCGCCGGCGGGTCCTCTTTGCGCGACTACCGGCAATCGGACGGTGAGCTCGGTTATTTCCAGCACGTTTTTCAGGTCTACGACCGTGAAGGCGAAACCTGCATAACCCCCGATTGCGGCAAGATAATCCGCCGAATCGTGCAATCCGGACGCTCATCTTTCTTTTGCCCGCAATGCCAAAGATAACTTGATCTGCCCTGTCGCTTTGCTAAGCGTTGGGGCCTGACCGGCTGAAAGAGGGACATCGGCATGGCATACGACAAGATCATCGTCGAGATCAGTGACTACATCGCGACGATCACGCTCAATCGCCCTGATGCGATGAACGCGCTGAATTCTGTTCTGCTCGACGAGCTCTGCTCCGCATTGGAAGAAGCTGACGCCAGCGACAAGGTGCGCTGCATCATTATCACCGGTTCCGAAAAGGCGTTTGCCGCTGGCGCCGACATCACCGAAATGGCCGACAAGTCATTCGTTGAAATGTACACCCAGCGCTTTTTCGAGAGTGAAACCGACCGTTTCAACCGCACCCGCAAACCGATCATTGCTGCCGTTTCCGGCTATGCGCTTGGTGGTGGCTGCGAGTTGGCGATGATGTGCGATTTTATCATTGCTGCGGATAATGCCAAATTCGGTCAGCCCGAGATCAATCTCGGTGTGATTGCCGGGCTTGGCGGCACGCAGCGCCTGACCCGCTTTGTGGGCAAGTCAAAGGCGATGGATATGCATCTGACGGGCCGCTTTATGGATGCCGAAGAAGCAGAGCGTAGCGGGCTTGTCAGCCGCGTCGTGCCAGCCAAAAAGCTCATGTCCGAGGCGCGCGCAGCTGCCGAGAAGATCACCGAGAAATCCCAGATCGCAGCGATGGCCGCGAAAGACGCTGTGAACCGCGCCTTTGAAACCACGCTTGCCGAGGGCTTGAACTACGAACGTCGGATTTTCCAGTCACTTTTTGCCACTGAAGACCAGGCAGAGGGCATGGCTGCATTCACTGAAAAGCGCGAAGCGCAGTTCCGGGACAAGTAAAGTGACGTAGCGTCACTTTCGCCAAAACCCTTGAAAACCTTTCAGAGCGGTCAATTTCGCCCGCGGGGCGAAAGTCTGTCGTGCGCGGCAGGCCTTGATTAGCCAATGTAATGAGTGAGTTTGTAGTATGAAGAAGAAAGGTTTCGGGCGCCCCGCTGCCCTGGCGCTCCTGTTGTGTTTCCCTGGCCTCGGCTCCGCGAACGAGGAAGCAGTATCCCCAGAACAATTGGTCGAGGTCGGTTTCGTCGAGGACACGGGCGCGGCCGAACGGATTGAGGCGGGCGACCGTCTGCGCGTCCTGTCGCAGGCTGTTCCGGCAGCTGTCTGTCACCTGCACAACGGCATCGCGACCGACACCGCCAGCGAGCAGCTTGCCAAAGGTCTTGCGGAGTTCGAATTGCTGTCCGCAGCCTTGCTGGACGGGAATGAGGCTCTGGGGATCATCGGGTCCGAAGATCGCCGTCGCACCCGCGTGATGATCGAAGAACTGCGGCAGGCATGGCAGCCGATGCATGACGCGGCGAACGTGGCTCTGGCAGATCCGGCTGATGCGGCTGCTGTGGCAACCGCCTACGGTCTGGCCACCGCCATGCTGGATCATTCCTATGAGGTTCTGAGCACAATTGAGGGCCAGTATAGCAACCCCAATGAAATTCTCGCCTCCGACACAATGCTGCTGGAAATCGCAGGACGTCAGTCGATGATGACACAGCGGCTTGCTTTCCTGAGCTGCCGCATGTGGTCCGGTGCCGCCGATGACACCTATAAAGACCTGCTCAATCAGGCCAGCAGCCGCTTTGAGCTTGCTTTCGGTGCTATGATCCACGGCGCCCCTGAGCTGGGGATCAGCGCCCCGCCGACAGCCGAGATCGCTGCCGCTTTGGACGAAATCTCTGCCGATTGTGGCCTTGTGATCGCCAAGCTGAACAGCCTTGTCGAGACCGGACAGAAGGACGCGGAGGCCGCAGCAGAGCTTTATCGCCTGTTGACCGAAAAGACGGACGCGATGGACGAGATTGCTCATATGTACGCGGCTTATTCTAAGCGGATTTACTGATCAAAGTTGGGTGGGCGGTGTGCGTCATCACATCGCCCGCTGAGAACTGCATGAACAGCTAAGACGCTTTTGGGGGTTGAACGATTGCCGCGACTCCCTTAAAGGCCGCGTCAGACATGCGCGTGAGGCCCGCTTTGGCCAGATCATCCGGTTCGAAAACCCGGGGCTTGGGCTGATTGCGCGAACGAAATTCAATTTTGGCCCTCGGCCTTTACGGAGTACGAACAGATGGCAAACTCTCCCCAGTCCAAGAAACGCGCCCGCCAGAACGCGTCCCGCTATGCAGTGAACAAGATGCGCCGCTCGCGCATCCGCACCTATCTGCGCGCCGTTGAAGAAGCACTGGCTTCCGGCGATCAGGCCGCTGCAGCAGCCGCTCTGAAGGCCGCTCAGCCAGAGCTGATGCGCGGCGTGACCAAGGGCGTTCTTCACAAGAACACAGCAGCGCGCAAGATGTCGCGCCTGTCCTCGCGCGTGAAGTCGCTGGCCTGATTCTGGACCCGCTTGCGGGTTTCGCAGACCTTTTCAAGCGCGTCCTATCGGGGCGCGCTTTTTTTATTGCACTGTGTTCGCCTCGCGCAGAATTTGCCTGTTTTCAAAGGGCCGAGAGATTCTTTTTCGCAAATCCCCGAGTCAAGCGCGATGTTATGTTGATGCCGC
>CAXQAV010000025.1:0-4559 GCA_964221795.1 Luminiphilus sp.
ACAACCTGAGGTTGACAGCGAATGCAATAGGGATCCTGCACACGGCTGTCCCCTTCCCTATGGCTTTCCCGGATCTCGCTACCTACCATGAGCTTGGCCATTGCAGCTGCCACGTCGATCTGCCCGGGCTGTCCTCTCAACCGGTGGATTTCAGGCTGCAACGGTTGAGTGGAGCCCATGATCGCGTCCGTCGACAGGCACGATGTGACGACCGAGGCTCGTAGCATCCGCCAACTGTCAAAGAGGGCTGCCAGCGCACAGGCTGTCGAAAACTGAGTGCCATTGATTAAGGCCAAGCCCTCTTTCGGACCCAGGATCACTGCCTCGAGCCCGCATCGTGCAAGTGCGTCGGTGCCCGACATGCGGTCGTTGTCTACAACCGCCTCTCCCTCGCCAATCATCACGGCGGCGAGATGGGCCAATGGTGCAAGATCGCCCGAAGCCCCGACTGATCCCTGTGATGGGATCACCGGTGTCACACCCTTGGCCAGCATCTTTTCGATCAGCGCGCAGATTTCCCACCGGACACCCGAGGCACCCCGTCCAAGGGACAACAGCTTGAGCGCCATCATGAGCCTTGTGGTGTCCGCTTCCAGCTCTTCGCCGACACCGCAGCAGTGGCTCAGGATCAAGTTTCTCTGCAGGGTTTTTGTATCCTCGGGAGCGATGCGTGCAGACGCCAACTTCCCAAATCCCGTATTGATGCCATAGATCGGTGTCTCGCCCTGCACCGCAGTTAGGACATGTTCGGCTGCTGCATCTACGGCGACCCGTGCGGACGGGTCGAGCGTTACGGACTTCCCGCGCCAAACGTCTTCCAGAAGGGAAAGGGTTGTTTTGCCAGGTAAAAGAACCAAGCTCATACGAAGCCTCCAAATATGCGTCGGAGCAATGGGTTGATCCCAATACCATAAGATAGTTCAGACGGGTCCGTGATATCCCAGATGGCAAGGTCGGCACGCTTCCCTTCAGCTATGAACCCACGATCATCGAAACCAAGCGCCTTCGCCGCGTTTTGCGTCGCTCCGGCAAGCGCTTCCGCCGGAGTGAGGTTGAACAGGGTACAGGCCATGTTCATTGCGAGGAGAACGGAGCCCATCGGCGAAGAACCTGGGTTCCAGTCAGTGGCAACTGCTATGGGAACACCGTGATCTCGAAAGGCTGCAATCGGAGGCTTCTGCGTTTCGTGCAAGGTGTAGAAGGCGCCTGGCAGAACAACAGCGACACTGCCCGCCTCGGAGAGAAGTCGAGCATCGGACTCCGTTGCGTATTCGACGTGATCCACGGACAGAGCTCCGTGCCGCGCTGCAAGCGCCGTTCCGCCAAGATGCGACAACTGTTCGGCATGCAATTTTATCGGGATACCCAAGCTTTGCGCCTTGTCAAAAACCCGAGAAATCTGCTTCGTGTCGAAGGCTATGCCTTCACAAAATCCGTCAACAACATCGACCAGACCCTCATCATGTGCCGCTTCAAGAGTTGGAATGCAAATAGTGTCAATATAAGTATCCGCATCAATGCCTTTGGGAACGGCATGTGCCCCAAGGAACGACGTCACAATCCAGATAGGACGCTTGCTTTCGATAGCCCGAGCAACCCGCAGCATCTTCAATTCGGTATCCGTATCCAATCCGTAACCGGACTTGACCTCGATTGTGCCTACCCCCTCTGCGATCAGTGCATCAACCCGCAACAAGGCATCTGACAACAAGTCGTCCACCGATGCGTCACGGGTCGCTGCGACGGTTGACACGATCCCGCCACCGGCGCGGGCAATTTCTTCATAACTCGCACCCTCAAGCCGCATTTCGAACTCTTTTGCACGATTCCCACCGTGTACGATATGCGTGTGGCAATCGATCAGCGCCGGTGTCACCACACGACCGCCGAAATCATGTTGTACTGCCTCCGCAAAGCCATCTGGAAGGTCGATTTGATGGCCAACCCAGGCAATGAGCCCGTTTTCAATAGCAATTGCTGCATCGGGCACAAAGCCATAGCCCGCATCGGCCATGGTTACTGCAGAGACATTCGTGATCACTCGTACTTCGGTCATGTCTCACCCTTGAATAATAAGTTACTTATTTTTAATATGTAGCTACTTATTATGTCAACAGAGGTTGCATCATGGAACTTATCCACGCAAAGCAGGCGCTTACCGAGAACGGCTGGGAAAATAACGTCGTGGTCGAAACCAGTGATGGTCGAATCATCTCGGTCATCTCTGATGTGTCTCCAAAATGCACACAGGTCGATCTGCTGCTACCCGCATCAGCCAACTTGCACAGCCACGCGTTCCAACGCGCGATGGCTGGCCTGACCGAAACCCGGGGCCCCAACCCGCGGGACACATTCTGGTCATGGCGTCACCTGATGTATCGTTTCCTGGACCGCCTGACGCCGGATCATGTTGAAGCTATCGCTGCTCTTGTCTTCATGGAGATGCTCGAAGCGGGTCATGCTGCGGTTGCAGAATTCCACTATCTTCATCATGCCGTCGGTGGGGCAGCCTACGCGGACCCAGCCGAGATGGCGACACGCATCGTGTCAGCGGCACAGGCGACTGGAATTGGACTGACATTGCTGCCGGTACTCTATATGCACGGTGGCTGCGACGGACGGGTCCTTCAAGGTGGGCAGCAAAGGTTTGGCTGCGGCATTGATCGTTTTAACGCTCTGCATGAGGCCAGCTCAAAACACCTTAAGCGTGGTCCGTCGGATTTCAAAATCGGCGTCGCGCCTCACTCACTTCGTGCCGTTGATCCCAACTCTCTTGGCTCTGTGATTTCCTTGAGCGACGGCCCGATACACATGCATCTTGCAGAGCAGGTAGCGGAAGTCACAGAAGTCGAAACTCATCTGGGCGCGCGACCCACCGAATGGCTTCTAGATGCTCATGACGTCGACCCCAGTTGGTGTCTGATCCATTGCACTCAGATGACTTCCGCAGAGACCGAAGCATTGGCGCGAACCGGAGCAGTTGTCGGGCTGTCTCCAATCACCGAGTCGAACTTGGGCGATGGCATTTTCAACGGAACCCAATTCTTCAGCGCCGGCGGACGATTTGGTATCGGGTCGGACTCGAACGTTCACATTGCACTATTCGAAGAGTTATGCACCCTAGACTACTCGCAACGGCTTCGCGACCACAGCCGCGCCGCGATGGCGGTGCCCAGCCGGTCCGCTGGGCGGGTCTTGTTCGAAAGTGCGACCAGAGGTGGAGCACAGGCACTCGCGCGCGATTCAGGCCGTATTGCTCCCGGTGCATTAGCCGACCTCATCGGGGTCGAGACAGGCAACGAATGGATTTGCGACCGCCGTGGAGACACAGCGCTGGACAGCTTGATTTTCGGCGGACGCGGCCGAGATTGTATCCGAGACGTTTGGAGTGCAGGCCGGCATGTGGTTAAAGAAGGACGCCATCAGGCTAGAGAGAGTATAACTCTGCAATTTAGGAACGTACTAGCGGAATTAGGACAGGATATATGATGCAGACTGAACGCCAGGGCTGGAGAGAAGTGCGGGAGTTGATCCATGAATGGGTGCTGTCCGGACGGTACTCACCTGGTGAAAAATTGCCGCGCGACGCAGACATCGCGGTTGAACTGACCTGTGCGCGATCGACGGTACAACGAGCGATGCAAGATCTTGCCGACAGCGGGATCGTTGAGCGCCGGCGCAAAGGCGGAACACGGGTCCGGCGGGATCCGGTCGTCCGCGCGACGCTCGATATACCAGTCACAAGGCGCGAAATTGAGGATCGCGGAGGAAGATATGGGTATCAGCTAATCAAACGCGCACTGGAAAACCCAACACGGGCCGTTCAAGCGGCTATGAACCTTTCGGTGCCACGCAAATTGCTTCGGGTTGAAGCCCTGCATCTCTCGGACGGTCAACCATATATTCTGGAGGACCGCTGGATCTGCACGATCACTGCCCCCGGTATCCTTGAAGTCGACCTCAATGAAGAAAGCGCGAACGAATGGCTTGTTTTACACAAACCATATTCACGCTTCGATGTGAAATTTTTTGCCATCAATGCAGACACACGAACCGCCGATTTGATGACCGCATCACATGGGGATGCGCTACTTGCAATCGAGCGCACGACTTGGATTGATGACGCGCCAATAACTAGTGTCAGGGCGGTCACCGCACCAGGCTATCAACTTATTAGCCAAGCGCCGCGACCTAATCCCCGCCTCCGGTCATGATGACGCCCGCATCGGCGGTGGCATTGTCGCAGACAAAAGGGATTTCGATATTATGCAGCGAATAAAGTTTGCCGTCCACGATCGGGGGCATCCAGTTGAAGCGTCAGGCATAGACCGGCGCGGTCCCCGAGCTGTCGGTAGAGCATCCACAATATGGGCCCGCTTCGGTGCAAGAAATCCAATACGAAAGAAAGAGCGCTCGGTGATCTAATCATGAAACTGAGCGCCTTCGATCAGATTGCCGGCGCATTCCGCCCTAGCCCATATCACGGCGGCTACAATTTCATGTGCGGCCAAACATCAAATGTGCAGGATATCGCGTTCCTTGGCCGTGGCCTCAGCATT
>CAXQAV010000026.1:0-3917 GCA_964221795.1 Luminiphilus sp.
AGTTCTCGACCAGCACGTCGCTCGCCGCCGCCAGCGCCCGCGCCGCCGCCGCGCCGTCCTCGGTTTTCAGATCCAGAACGATGGATTTCTTGCCGCGGTTCACTGATTGGAACAGCAGGCTTTCGCCGTCCCTGAATGGGCCGATGGGGCGGGAGTCATCGCCTGCGGGCGGCTCCACCTTGATCACCTCTGCGCCCAGATCGGCCATCAGTGCTGTGCAGTAGGGCCCGGCCAGAACCCGGGAAAAGTCCAGAACCCGGACCCCCTCCAGCGGCCTGCGGCCTGCCGTTTTGCCATCTACGAACATGCGCCCCCCATTAGTTGCTTGCTGGAGGATAGTGTCCGGTTTGATATATTCGGAAATACGTGATGAGTATGGGGGCTATACTAAAGTGAATATACCACTGAACTTCCGCCAGGTTGAAATCCTGCTGGCGGTCGCGGACACCGGCAGCACCGCCGCGGCGAGCCGCGCGCTGAACACGTCCCAGCCCTCGGTTTCGCTGGCTATTGCCCGCTGCGAGGAAGTGTTTGGACAGAAGCTCTTTATCCGCATCCCAGGCCGCGGGATGGAGCTGACCACGTTCGGTCAACACAAACTTGCACAGCTGCGCGAACTGGAGAAACAAGCCCGCTGGGTTCTGAGCGGCGGCGAGGGCACGCCAGAGTTCCTGAATCTGGGAGTGTTTTCAACCCTCGGCCCACGCTATGCGCCGCAGTTGGTGCGCCGCTTTCTGGACGCTCGCCCTGACGCCGAAGTCCGCATTCTTGAAGGCGACCTGCAAACGCTGTTCGATTGGCTCAGCGAAGGCAGGATTGACATGGCGCTGCTGTACGATTTTGGCATTCCGTCGGATTTTGTCATCACGCCTCTGATGGCCGTAGAGCCCTACGCCCTGCTGCCGAAGGGGCACAGGTTGGCACAGCAACACAGCGTTTGCTCCGAGGATCTGGTGCAGGAGCCGGTCATCCTGATGAACCTGCCCCACAGTCGGGGCTATTTTCTGTCTCTGTTGCAGAATACAAGTGTTCCGGTGCGGGTGACCCACGAAACAGCTTCGATCGAAATGTTGCGGTCAATGGTGGCCAACGGGTTTGGTGTTGGCCTTCTGGCGACCGACCTGCCAGACGGTCCGTGCTATGATGGCAGTCCAGTGATCCGGGTTCCACTCGACGGCCGCCCGCCGCTGCATCAGGTCGCCCTTGCTCATCGCGGCGCGGCGCTCAAGCGGCCAATCACCCAAGCTTTTACCGCCTTTGCTGAAGCCTATTTTAACCCGGCGACCTGAACGCCAAGAGATATCCGGGGCCAATCCACGGTAACATGAATTGCGTCTTTTGTTCTGCCTCCAGCATTTTACGACCGGCCCAGAGCCGACATTGAGCTTTAGGCTCTGGACTTCGGTAACGGGGACGTCCCAGTCAAGTGGTTTAAACAGGCAAGTTGATCCGCCAAAGCGGTCTCACCGGTCCTATTGTAGCCCGTCCTGCTTTCTGCCGCGGCTTTCGGTTAAGGTCTTTCGGGTACATGCTTCGGTTTGTGGTCAGCGCGCTGGCTGCCAACATGATGCTGGTTCGATGCAATTCCGATGTGCCCATCACATTGGCATGCTTGACGGAAGCCAGCGACAGTCCAGACCACGGCATCATCGGAACCAGGTCCTTGCGGGACTGCGATCAAGCAGGCGAAGGGTGGAGGAGCATTCGGTCAGCCCATGTTCGACGCGGTAACCGGCTGGAATACCGTGCCATCGACCCAGATCCGATGGAGTATCACCGCAATACGGCGAGCCAAGGCAACCATCGCGCACTTGCGTCCACGGCGCTGTGCGAGCTGGGCTCCCCAATTTCTCAGCCACGTCGATTTGCCACGGTTCATCGTGACCGTTGCGGTCTGGCACAGCGCCCGCCTGAGATTGGTATCCCCCGCCTTGGTGATGCCGCCTGATACATCACGTTCACCGGATTGGTTGCGCGAAGGCGTCAGACCGGTCCATGGACCAACTTTCTTCGAAGAGGCGAAGCGCGCCGGATCGTCCACCGCGGAGCAGAAGGTGACTCGCATAATCTGCGCGATCCCACGCGAATCTTCGGGGTCGGTCTTGTTCACCTGCGCCTTGAGGAAGGCCTTCGCGTGGCATGTATCGATACAAATCACCGGAAGCCCCGCGGGCGCCAGCCCTTCGAACAATCAGTGCGACAGCGGACCGGCTTCTAACCCAATCCGTTTGAAATGGCCCCCGATGTCGCTCAAGGCTAGAGAGAGCTCCTCTGGGTGGTTCGCAATCTTCATTTCTGAGCAGGCTTGGCTGTCGCCGTCGACAACAAAAAATGGCGGTTTCTTTTACCGAGACATCCAATCCGGCATAATGTTTCATGCTACGTCTCCTTCCTTGATGGTTGTGGCTGCTTCACACAAATCACGTATTATCATCAGCTCGAGACGCAGCACCTACCGGAGGCCGAGGCTAGAAGTGGGGCGCAAGCCGAATACCCCATCTGACTCTTGCCTATGGGGGCTAACTCATTGAAAAAATCATTTTGGTGGGCTTTTGCTCCTTTTAGTTCGCTTTGCGCCAAATATAGGATTTTCAGTGGGTTAGCATGCCATAGCCGGGGCCGGGCCGATCTGCGGCTAAGAGGTCTTATGCAACGTATGTTTTACATTATGGCGCGTTAGACGTCACAATGTAAAACATACTTATCTTTATGGATGAGGGTTCCTATCTGGGACCTAGCTGGCTCCCTGACATTGCTCAGATGAGCGCCATTTGTGGCCCTTTAACGTTTCCGAAACCTCCTCTGAGAAGCTCTCTATTACGACAGCCAGTCGTGTTGCTAACCGCCGCTACGCGTCGCCTGCGCAACATCCAAGCAAGGGTGGCGAGGCCCTCCGTTGATCCCAGGTGACGGTTATCGATGAGGAGCGTGAGGTGCTAAATGCGGAGGGTGAACAGCTTGGTCTCTCAGGTGCTGACCTGGTACGTATGCGCGTCTTCGGTGCACCCAAGAAACCGGCTGCCAAACCTGCAGCCGCAGCTCCTTCACCAGCCGGTCCTGCAATATGCGGTTGGTGCGTTCCACGCGACTCTTTGCCTGGTTTGAGTTGGCGCAGAGGAGCTCGATATTCATTACGATCAGAGCCCGGCCGAACTGGGTCATCCCATAGCCGGACTTCGCCGCCTGGTTGGGCACGCGGAACACGGTGTGCTTGTCCGAATAGAAGGACACCGGGCGGCCGTGTTTGAGCAGATAGTGCTCCAGTGCCTCAAACTAGCTGAACGTGCTTTTAGATGTAACGAAACGAAGTTCCATCAGCGTGCTGATTGCGGTCTTTGAACTAGTGATGGTTCGAGCCATTAATCTGGATCATCTCGCCAAAGCATTCCCGGCGCAGCCGCGGCTGGTGGACTGTACGGCGCTGTTTGTGGGACTGATCCTCCCCCGCTGAAGTGGTCCGCCGTTATGTTTAGGAAAACGGAGGATCAGAATGGGAACGAAGCGACACGAGCCCGAAGAGATTGTCACGAAGTTACGGCAGGTTGAGGTGCTTGTCGGTCAGGGGATGCAGCGCGTGGATGCGATCCGCGAAGTGCGCATCACCGAGCAGACCTACTACCGCTGGCGCAAGCGATACGGCGGGATGGGAACCGACCAACTCAGGGAGCTAAAACGGCTGCAGAAAGAGAACGAGCGGCTGCGTCGCGCCGTTTCGGATCTGACACTGGACAAGCTCCTCCTGGCGGAGGCCGCAAAGGGAAACTTCTGAGCCCCGCTCGCCGCCGTGCCTGCATTGATCACGTTCGCACCCGGTTCCATCTGTCCGAGAGACGCGCCTGCCGTGTCTTGGGTCAGCACCGATCCACGCAGAGGAAGGTGCCGCAAGGCCGTGCCGATGAGGAGCGTCTGGTCGCGGA
>CAXQAV010000027.1:0-2561 GCA_964221795.1 Luminiphilus sp.
CGACGAAACCTGCCCAGCGCTAGACTTCTAAGCGAGGCTGAAAGGCCGAACACTTCAGGGCCGCGCGAGAGCAATCCGCGCGGCCCTTTGCGTCAGACAAGACAGGTGCCCCATGATCGAGATCGCCCCCGCCATAGAACTCAAAGGGATTTCCAAAGCCTTTGGCCCCGTGCAGGCGAACAAGGATATCTCGATCCGCGTGATGCCCGGCACGATCCACGGGATCATCGGCGAGAATGGCGCAGGCAAATCGACGCTGATGTCGATCCTCTACGGGTTCTACAAGGCCGATAAGGGCGAGATCTTTATCAGCGGCAAGAAAACCGCGATCCTCGACAGTCAGGCCGCCATTGCCGCAGGCATCGGGATGGTGTTCCAGCACTTCAAACTGGTCGAGAATTTTACCGTGCTCGAGAATGTCGTTCTCGGGGCCGAAGACAGCGGGCTTTTGCGCCCCTCGCTGGCACGCGCACGGCGCGAATTAAAAAGTCTGGCGGAAGAATACGAGTTGAACGTCGACCCCGACGCGCTGATCGAAGAGGTCGGCGTCGGCATGCAGCAGCGGGTCGAGATCCTCAAGGCGCTCTACCGCAAGGCCGATATCCTGATTCTGGACGAACCTACCGGTGTGCTGACCCCTGCCGAGGCGGACCATCTGTTCCGCATCCTCGAGAACCTCAAGCGCGAGGGCAAAACGATCATCCTGATCACGCACAAACTGCGCGAGATCATGGAGATCACCGATACCGTCAGCGTCATGCGACGCGGCGAGATGACGGCGACGGTCAAGACCGCCGAAACCAGCCCGCCGGAGCTGGCCGAACTGATGGTCGGGCGCAAGGTGTTGTTGCGCGTCGACAAGAAACCCGCCCAGATCGGGCGCAAGATCGTCGAAGTGCGCAACCTCAACGTCACCGACAGCCAAGGCGTGCATCGGGTCAAGGACGTGAGCTTTGACATCCACGCGGGCGAAATCCTCGGGATCGCGGGCGTGGCAGGCAACGGACAGTCCGAATTGCTTGAGGTGCTGGGCGGCTACGAGAAAGCCACCGGATCGATAAAGATCAACGGCGAGGAAATCGACCTCACGGGCGCCCATTCCGACGGCCAGAGCCGCCGCGCGCGCGGGATCAGCCATGTGCCCGAGGACCGCCAGCGCGAGGGCCGGATCATGAACTTCCACGCATGGGAAAACACCGCCTTCGGCTATCATCACGATGCGCGCTACCAGAAATCCAAGTTGTTGATGGACAATGCCGCGATCCGCAAGGAGACCGAGGAAAAGATGGCCCGTTTTGACGTGCGCCCGCCCAACCCGCAGCTTGCGGCCAAGAACTTTTCCGGCGGCAACCAGCAGAAAATCGTCCTCGCCCGCGAGATCGAACGCAACCCCGACCTGCTGCTCGTCGGCCAACCGACACGCGGTGTGGACATCGGCGCGATCGAGTTCATCCACCAGCAGATTGTTGCACTTCGGGATCAGGGGAAGGCAATTTTGCTGGTTTCTGTGGAGCTTGAGGAAATTTTATCCCTCTCCGACCGGATTGCGGTTATGTTTGACGGTAAAATAATGGGCGAACGTATGCCGGAGCAGACAGATGAAAAAGAACTCGGCTTGTTGATGGCAGGCATGACAAGCGAGCCGCGCGGCCCTCTGCACGAGGCTGTCGAGGCCCAGCTTGCGCATGCGGGCAACATCCCTGCCAAAGAGGTGTAGACGATGCCAAAGTGGGCTGATGTCATTCTGATTCCGCTGATTTCGATCCTGCTTGCAGCGATCCTCTCTGCCATCGTGATCCTTGCCATCGGGGAAAATCCTTGGGCCGCCCTGAAACTGATGGTGAGCGGCGCGCTGGGGTCGACCTATGGCTGGGGCTATACGCTTTATTACGCCACCAACTTCATCTTTACCGGCCTTGCTGTGGCCATCGCCTTTCACGCGCGGATGTTCAACATCGGCGGCGAAGGTCAGGCGCTGATCGGCGGGCTTGGCGTTGCGGTGATCTGCCTCTTTATCCCGTGGCCGCATTGGTCGCTGGCCTTGCTGGGGTCAATGATCGGTGCGGCGCTCTTTGGTGCGGCATGGGCGGCGATCCCCGCTTTCCTGCAAGCCAAGCGCGGCAGCCATATCGTGATCACCACGATCATGTTCAACTTCATCGCAGCCGCCTTGCTCAACTACTTCCTGATCGGCGCGCTGAAGGTGCCGGGCTCGCTGGAACCTGAGACAGCGAAATTCCCCGAAGCCACGCACCTGCCTTCCTTCCAGGATAGGTTCATCGTCGGTGACACAACATTCTTCCGCGGGGCGCCGGCCAATATCACCTTCTTTGTGGCACTGGCCGCCTGCGTCCTTCTCTGGGCGCTGATCTGGCGCACACGGCTCGGGTTTGAAATCCGCGCCTTCGGTGAATCCGAATCCGCGGCAAAATACGCGGGCATCAGCCCGACAAAAATTATCATGGTCTCCATGCTGATCTCTGGCGGTCTCGCCGGCATGATGGCCATCAACAACGTGCAGGGCGAGGCCGAACGGCTGGTCCTGAACGCAGTGGAGGGGG
>CAXQAV010000028.1:0-2609 GCA_964221795.1 Luminiphilus sp.
GTATACGTGGACACCAAGGTCCCGATGGCAGAAGAGCTGATGCGTGTCTGGGCAAGGTAGAGGCCACAGCAGATGATCGCTAGACTGCGGTTCTTGCGTTTTGTCTGACCGCTCTGCCCTCTGCCACCTCAAATGAGTGCAAGCTTCTGGCCGTTCTCCACTGCCGCGACGGCAATGATGACGCGGCAAAACGTGATACGGCTGCCTGTATCGCTTGCTTTCGCAGGAACAGTCTACTTGCCGTCCCGATACGCGACGTCTCGCGCCTGTTCACGCAAAGCGAACTTCTGGATCTTTCCTGTCGATGTCCGCGGAATATGGGTGAAGATTACGCGTCCCGGCACCTTGTAGGGCGCAAGGCAGTCACGGCACCACGCGCGAAGGCTGGCTTCGTCCACGTCATGTCCCGTTTTGACTTCCACAAAAGCGCAGGGTGTCTCGCCCCATTTGTCATGCGGCATGGCAACGACTGCGGCTGTGGCAACAGCAGCATGGCGGTAGAGTGCCTCTTCCACTTCAATGGACGATATATTCTCGCCACCCGAGATGATGATGTCCTTTGACCGATCCTTGAGCTGGATATAGCCGTCAGGGTGGCGGACCCCCAGATCGCCGGAGTGGAACCATCCGCCCTCAAAAGCCTTGGCGGTGGCTTGCGGGTTGCAGAAATAGCCTTTCATCACAACATTGCCCCGGAACATGACCTCGCCCATGGTCCGCCCGTCGTGCGGCACCGGCTGCATGGTTTCGGGATCAAGGACGTCAAGCCCTTCCAGCGGCAGGTAACGGACACCTTGGCGGGCCTTTAGGGCAGCCTGCTCGGCCTTGGGCAGATCGGACCAGCTTGCGTGCCAGTCATTCACCACGGCGGGCCCGTAGGTTTCGGTCAGACCATAAAGGTGGGTCACGTCGAAGCCTGCTTCTTTCATGTCGGCCAGTAATGCTTCTGGCGGCGGTGCGGCGGCAGTGAAGAACTGCACGGAATGATGAAGCGCGCGCTTTTCTGCCTCGGGCGCCGAAATCATCAGCGACATGACGATAGGTGCGCCGCAGAGGTGTGTGACCGCCTCATCTGCGAGCGCATTCCAGATCGGTTCGGCCCGGACTTGTCGCAGGCAGACATGGGTTCCGATGATCGCCGATAGCGTCCATGGGAAACACCATCCGTTGCAGTGAAACATCGGCAGGGTCCAGAGATAGACCGCATGTTTGGCCATCGAGGTGGTCAGCGCGTTGCCCTGTGCCAAGAGATACGCCCCGCGGTGATGCGAGACCACGCCCTTTGGGTCACCTGTGGTGCCGGAAGTGTAGTTGATCGAGATCGCATCCCATTCATCTTCCGGCATAAGCCATGCAAAATCAGGGTCACCGGCGCCAAGAAAATCCTCGTAGTTGCCTTCATTGATTGAGGAGTGCGGACCATCATACTCTGGGTCGTCACATTGGATGATAACCGGAGACACCGTCGCCAGTGCCAGCGCCTCTTGCATCAGTGGCATGAATTCGGTGTCGACGATGACCACCTTGGACATCGCGTGATCCAGCTGGAACGCAATGATTGCTGCATCCAGTCGCGTGTTGATCGCGTGCAGGACCGCACCGCACATCGGCACACCATAGTGGCACTCCAGCATAGCCGGCGTGTTGGGCAAGAGCGCCGAAACCGTGTCGCCCCGACCGATCCCCATCTGCGCGAGCGAAGAGGCAAGTTGCCGCGAGCGGGTATAGAACTCTGCATAGTTCCGCCGCAGGGCACCATGAACGATGGCGGTGTGATCGGGGAAAACACTTGCTGCCCGTTCCAGAAAGGTCAGCGGTGTCAGCGGCTGGTGATTGGCGGGATTGCGGTCGAGACCGGTGTTATAGGGATTATCCATGCCTCAGGCATCCTGCCAGAAAGGCGTGCGTTTCTCGATAAATGCGCCGATGCCCTCTTCGGCATCATGCGCCAGCATGTTGTCAACCATGACGCGGGTCGCGTGGTCATAGGCCGCGCTGAGGGTCATCTCGCGCTGTTCGTAATAGGCGCGCTTGCCTACGGCGAGGGTCATGCTGGATTTCGACGCGATCTTGGCGGCCATGGCCATCGTCGTGTCGCGCAGATCGGCAACGGGGACGACCCGGTTCACAAGGCCGATCTCGGCTGCGCGTGCAGCGGGTGTCATATCGCCGATCAGCAGCATTTCCATCGCATGCTTGTTGCTGACATTGCGAGAGAGCGCGACCATCGGGGTCGAACAGAACAGCCCGATGTGGACACCCGGGGTGCTGAATTGCGCTGTCTCCGCGGCGACCGCCAGATCACAGCTTGCCACCAGCTGGCAGCCTGCCGCCGTGGCGATTCCTGCAACTTCGGCGATGACTGGCTTGGGACAGGTGACAATTGCCTGCATGGTGTCCGAGCAGAGGCCAAGGATCTTGCTGAAATAAGCCCGCCCGTGATCGGACCCGGTCCGCCCCGCGGTCATCTCCTTGAGGTCATGGCCTGCACAGAATGCCGGCCCGTTTGCCGCGAGTATGATGACACGCACTTGCGGATCACTGCCCGCATGCACAAAGGCAGCGCCAAGTGCGTTCAGCATCGCCTCGGACAAGGGGTTGCGCCTTGC
>CAXQAV010000029.1:0-2735 GCA_964221795.1 Luminiphilus sp.
GGCGGCTTTATCTTCCGCATCACAACAATGGTGACCCTGACCGGTGGGACGGTGTTCCTCATGTGGCTCGGTGAGCAGATCACCGCGCGCGGCGTGGGCAACGGTATCTCCCTGCTGATCTTTGCCGGTATTGTGGCTTCCATGCCGTCGGCGCTGTGGAACCTGTTGCGGTCGCTGCGTGAAGACGCTTCGGCGTTGCAGGCACTGGGCGTGTTGCTCATTCTGATCATCTCCCTGGCGATGGTTGCGCTGATCGTCTACGTCGAGCGCGCGCAGCGTAAGGTGACCATCCAGTACCCAAGCCGGACGGCCGGGAACAAGCAGTTCCAGGGCCAGACCTCCTTCATTCCGATGAAGATTAACGCTGCTGGCGTGATCCCGGCCATCTTTGCATCCACCATCGTAACGCTGCCGCTGCTCGGCGCGACCTTTGGCGACAGCCTGATCGACAGCCCCAACGTGGTTCTGGCCTCCATTGGTGAGGCGATGAACTGGTTTGCCGCGAACTTCCGGGCGGGCGAATGGCCCTATATCCTGCTGCTCGTCGGCTTCGTGGTGTTCTTCACGTTCTTCTACACGGCCATTGTCTTTAACCCTGAAGACACGGCACGGAACCTGAAGGAATATGGCGGCTTCATTCCGGGCGTTCGTCCCGGCAAGCAGACCGTTGCTTACCTCGACATCATCCTGTCCCGCCTGACCGTGATCGGCGCGTCCTACCTCGCCTTTGTCGTGGCGGTACCGGAGATTGCTCGAGTGATCGTGCAGGCCAACTCGACGGGTTTGATCGTGCCAATCTTCCTTGGTGGTACGTCACTGCTGATTGTGGTCACGGTGTCGATTGACTTCGTCAGCCAGGTGCAGACGCAGCTGATGGCCGCGCAGTATGAAACCCTGCTGAAGCGGACGCAGCAAGCGGGTCGCGCCAAGCGGCGGGATACCAAGTCGAGCCGCCGGTCTCGCCGGATCAAACAAGACGACTAATCCACTCACTCCCCAAAGTCGGCCTGCTGGAGCCTGCTCGACGCAGATAGAGAGGACGCTCTGTCATGAACATTATTTTGCTTGGCCCTCCCGGGGCCGGTAAAGGCACGCAGGCCAAAATTCTTGTTGCGGAACGCGGCATGGTGCAGCTGTCCACCGGGGACATGCTGCGCGAAGTCCGCGCCTCTGGTTCTGAACTGGGCCAGCGGGTCGGTGAGATCATGGACAAAGGCGATCTGCTGCCTGATGCGATGATGATCGAGATGATTGATGCCCGTCTGGATGAACCGGACTGCAAGAACGGCGCGATCTTCGACGGTTTTCCCCGCACCAATGCGCAGGCGGTGGCGCTCGATGAGATGCTGGCGCGCAAGGGGCTTGGCCTGAAGGCGGTGGTTGAGCTGACCGTCGACGAAGAGGCTCTGGTCGGCCGGATCACGGGGCGCTATTCCTGCGCCAACTGCGGCGCGGGCTATCATGACAGATTTCAGCGTCCGGCGGTTGAGGGGGTCTGTGACGCCTGCGGCCACAAGACCTTTAAGCGTCGCCCGGATGACAACGAAGAAACGGTCCGCGATCGTCTGGCGGTGTACCGCCGCGATACGGCGCCGATCATTCCGCACTACGAAGCGCAGGCTTTGGTTCAGCGCGTTGACGGGATGGCAGACATTGACGATGTAAAGGCAGCGGTCGCCGGCATTCTCGACGCTTGATCGAAGCCTTCGCTCAGCGCGGTGCAGTCCTTCGCAAAATGCGCCCACTCTTTAGGCGAGTGGTGATTGACAGTTTGTCAAGGGACTTCTACACCGTCCGATACGTTAGTGGCAGTCTCGGACCCGTGGCTGCCGCTTTTGATTTCTATGGTTAGTGAGGAGACCAAGTGTGGCTCGTATTGCTGGGGTAAACATCCCAACGGACAAGCGCGTTCACATTGCTCTGACGTACATCCACGGCATCGGCAATACCAAGGCGAAGGAAATCACCTCCGCGCTGGGTATCGACGAAATGTCCCGGGTGAATCAGCTGAGCGATGATCAGGTGGTGGCAATTCGTGAAAAGATTGATGCCGACTACCTTGTCGAAGGTGAACTGCGCACCCAAGTTCGCATGAACATCAAGCGTTTGCAGGACATGAAGTGTTACCGCGGTCTGCGTCACCGTCGGAAGCTTCCGGTTCGTGGCCAGCGCACCCGCTGTAACGCCCGCACCCGCAAGGGTAAGGCGGTCGCTATCGCCGGTAAGAAGAAGTAAGTGCCGCCGGGAGGGTCGTCGCCTTCCCTGCGTGTTTTGAATTTTCGATGATATGGCACCCGGTGGGACCGGTGCCGTGTAGAAGACAGAGAGGATGTCCCAATGGCACAGCCAGCACGCGGTCTACGTCGCCGCGAAAGAAAGAACATCACGAACGGCGTCGCGCACGTCAATTCGACCTTTAACAACACGATCATCACGATCTCCGACGTTCAGGGCAACGTCATTTCCTGGTCTTCCGCCGGTGGCCAAGGCTTCAAGGGCTCTCGTAAGTCCACGCCTTACGCGGCGCAGGTGGCTGCTGAAGATGCAGGCCGCAAGGCACAGGAACACGGCATGAAGTCCCTGGATGTCAACGTTAAGGGCCCTGGGTCCGGACGCGAGTCCGCACTGCGCGCGCTTCAGGCGATTGGCTTTACCATTACCTCTATCCGCGACGTGACACCCGTTCCTCACAACGGCTGTCGTCCGCGGAAGCAGCGCCGCGTTTAAAACCCGCG
>CAXQAV010000030.1:0-2813 GCA_964221795.1 Luminiphilus sp.
GCCTTGGCCCCCCTTTTTTGCTGTTTGAGAGCGTGTGGCTTGCGCCGCGCCACAAAACCGGATCAGACAGTCATATGGAACATCCTGATTACAGTTTGGAAGCGGCCGCCATCGCGCGTGGCCATAGACGCATCGCTGGCGTGGACGAGGTGGGCCGTGGCCCTTTGGCAGGGCCGGTCACGGCTGCGGCTGTCATTCTTGACCCGGACGCCATTCCCGACGGGCTGAATGATTCAAAAAAGCTGAGCGCCAAAAAACGAGAGGCGGTAGAGGCTGACATATTTCAGTCGGCAGAGGTGTCTATTGCACACGCTAGCGTGGAAGAGATTGATTCATTGAACATTTTGCGCGCGTCGCATCTTGCGATGGAACGTGCTGTGGCTGCGCTCGCCCCTCCCCCTGACTATCTGTTGATTGATGGCAACCTGATCCCGAAGGGTGTGCAGCAGCCTGCGGAATTCGTGATCAAGGGCGATGGCAAATCAGTTTCGATCGCCGCGGCCTCGATCGTCGCAAAGCTGGCACGCGATCGGATCATGGTGGATTTGGCGCAACAGTTTCCGGGATATGGTTGGGATAAAAATGCGGGCTACCCGTCCAAACAACATCGCGAAGCGTTGATCGAGATCGGTGTGACCCCACATCATCGTCGTTCCTTTAAGCCGGTACACAAGATATTGTATCAAGAGTGAAGCGCACGGCGTTGTTCTAAAAAACAAATTGACCTCGATTCCCCGATAACTCATCCTGTGGACAACCAAAATGAGCGCAAAAATGCGCCGTGGTTATCGAGGCAGAGCAAATGAACAAAACACTTACACGGGGCGCGTCAGCGCTCCCTCTAAACGCGATCCTTGATGGTGACTGCATCGAGGTGATGGCTGGTCTTCCGTCAAATTCGGTCGACATGATCTTTGCGGATCCCCCGTACAACCTGCAACTGAAGGGCCAATTGCACCGCCCGGACAACAGCAAGGTCGATGCGGTTGATGATCACTGGGATCAGTTTTCCAGCTTTGGCGTCTACGACAAATTTACCCGTGACTGGCTGAAGGAAGCCCGCCGGATCCTGAAGCCGAACGGCTCGATCTGGGTGATCGGCTCCTATCACAACATCTTCCGCGTCGGCACCGCGATGCAGGATGAGGGCTTCTGGATCCTCAACGATGTGATCTGGCGCAAGTCGAACCCGATGCCGAACTTCCGCGGCAAGCGTTTCACCAACGCCCATGAAACGATGATCTGGGCGTCGAAATCCGAAGGTGCAAAATACACCTTCAACTACGAAGCGCTGAAGGCGCTGAACGAAGGCTTGCAGATGCGCTCTGACTGGGTGCTGCCGATCTGCACAGGCCATGAGCGTCTGAAAGACGAGGCTGGCAACAAGGCCCACCCGACCCAGAAACCGGAATCGCTGCTGCACCGCATCCTTCTGGGCTCCACCAACCCCGGTGACGTGGTTCTTGACCCCTTCTTTGGCACAGGTACGACTGGCGCAGTCGCCAAGATGCTGGGGCGCGAGTTCATTGGCATCGAGCGCGAAGCGGCCTACCGCGAAGTTGCGGTAAAGCGGATCAAATCGGTTCGCAAGTTCGACCGCGAAGCGCTTCAGGTGTCGGCCAGCAAACGCGCCGAACCGCGGGTGCCCTTTGGCCAGTTGGTCGAACGCGGCATGCTGCGCCCGGGCGAAGAGCTTTACTCGATGAACCGTCGCCACAAGGCAAAGGTCCGTGCAGACGGAACCTTGATTGGCGACAACATCAAAGGATCGATCCATCAGGTCGGTGCGCATCTGGAAAACGCGCCTTCCTGCAACGGCTGGACCTACTGGTGCTTTAAGCGCGATGGCAAGACCGTGCCAATCGACGTGCTGCGTCAGCAGATCCGGGCAGAGTTGCAGAACTGATCCCACCCTTTTCACAACCTGTGTGAAACCGCAGGCGCCGTCCATTGGGGCGGCGCCAGACTTGCCCCGCCCGTCCGGCGGGGCCTTTTTGCTATCTGAGGTGTCCTCGTGCGGGTGCGGCCCGGACGCACATTCCGACCTGTTCACGCGCGTGATACGCACGTGCAAACGATCCCGTCAGCAGTTAGTTTGATGGCAGGACAGGCGCTGATGCATGGAACCCAGCACGATGGAAAAAACGGCCCCGCCGCCACCATTGGATAGTGATGCAGCTCTGGCGAGCCAGGACACGCCCTATGCGCTGGACGCGCTGACAGAGCACAAACGTAACGGTCTTGAACTGGCTGTGCGGGCACGTTGGATTGCGATGGCGATCACGGCGGTGTTCCTTGTCTACATCAACCCGCAATGGGATGTTCTCTACTACCATTTCATTCTGGCCCTGATCTGCATCAACGGCTGGTTCATCCGTCGGGTCGGGCGTGTCGGCCAGTCCCGGATGGAGCTTTTGCTGATCTACATTGATCTGGCGATCATGACCTTTGGCATGGTGGTGCCCAATCCGTTCAGCGACAATTCCACCCCACTGCCGATGCAGTATCGGTTCGACAATTTCCTGTATTTCTTCATCATTCTTGCAGCCGGAACGCTGGCCTATTCGTGGCGGACCGTCATGGCCATAGGCGTCTGGACGGTCACGATGTGGCTGGTGGCCGCGCTGATTGCCTGGTGGCTCACGGACCCTGTGCCGGGGCTGACAGAAGGTGTCATGGCGGTGGTAGGGTACGACCCGATCATGGCGGAGTTCATGGACCCCAACAGCTTTGGATTGCAGCTGCGGCTGCAGGAGGCCGTGGTTTTCCTGATCGTCGCAGCGACATTGGCGGCGTCCTCGCGTCGTTTCTAT
>CAXQAV010000031.1:0-3699 GCA_964221795.1 Luminiphilus sp.
CGGATCAGGCCGATGTTGGGCTTCAAGTCATTCAGATCAGCAACTGCAACTTTGGACGGTATAGAAACGGCACACATGATCAGGAAAGGAGAGTTGGGAAGTGGTTGCCCCTTCGAGATCTATGCCAGTCTTGCCGCGTGACGCGCAACCGAGGAAGCGTCTTTCTTGGCCACACTGAACTTTGCGACGGAACCCCCTCTGTGACTAGCGCGTCGATCCAATCTATCCGGGTAGGGTCGTCAGTCGGACTCAAGTAGAAACTTGAAAAGCTGGGCCGCTGGGCCGGTCTCGGCGCTTGATGTGATTTGCGCGATGAAAAACTGCTTTCTCAAAGGCATTCCTTCGAGCCTTGCTCGTGCCAGCGAGCCCGAAGCAATTTCGCCTCGCACCGCCGTCTCCAGCACGATGGACGCGCCCAGACCGGCGGCCACGCTGCGCTTAACTGCCTCGGTCGAGCCCACATTGCCGATGGTGTCGACATCTTCTGCTTGGGGCCCTAGTGCTTCTGTCAGAAGGGTGCCGGTCCCGCTGCCGCGCTCGCCGCCCAGTATCTTGAGCGTCTTGAGTTCGGCAAAGCTGATCTCTTCGCGCGTGGCAAGTGGATGATCGCTTGGCAGGATGACGATCATTTCATCGCTGAGCCAAGGAGCCACCGTTACGGCGGGGTGGGAAATTGGCCACTCCATCGCGGCGATGTCGATCTCTTCGGCCAGCAACATCTGCGCAACGCGAGGGTTTGGGGCTGAGATGACCTCCCATCGCATCTGCGATGATGTCTGTTTGAGAAAGGATGCCAGCGCATCCGGCATGAAGTATGATGCGATGTTGCCGCTGCACCCGATCTTGAGCGACTCGGATAAAACGGCGGCCTGTGCCCTTTGAGTGGATGTAAGAATCTGCTGTGCATGTGGCAGGAGTCGCAGCCCGGCGTCGGTCAGGCGGCTGCCGCTATGGCTGCGCTGGATCAAGGGCGCGCCTAAGTCCTCCTCCAATTTCTTGATATGTTGCGACAGGGTAGGCTGCGCGATGCCGATCCGGACGGCGGCAGTCTGGAAGCTGCCGAGTTCGGCCAGCGCGACGAAGCTTTTGAGAACAGTCGGGTTCACGTCTCGAGCACCTCGGGATTGACGGCGTGGCGCGGCCGCTTGCCAGAAAGAAAGGCGATGATCTCATCGGCGGCCTCGGCTGCAATCTGGCGGCGCACCTCGCTGACTGCCGATCCGATATGCGGTGTCAGAACCGTTTGGTCACAGGCGAGGAGCGCTGGATGAACTTGCCTTGGCCGATCCGGGCGATGCCAATCCTCCATCTCGAACGTGTCCGCGGCATAGCCGGCAAGGCGGCCTGTGTTCAGCGCCTCCACGACGGCGGCCTCATCCACCAACGATCCGCGCGCGGGATTGACCAGATAAGTCCCTTGTTTCATCGCTGCTAGAAAAGATACATTCACGATGTGCTTGGTCTGGTCCGTCAATGGCAGCGCAAGGATGATGAAGTCAGACAGGCGGGTGAGATCATCGAGCGGAGCGTACTGCGCATCGAGAGCTTTTTCCGTCGTGGGGTCGAGGCGATTTTCGTCGAAGTAGATGCGCCGGCCTCGAAAACCCGAAAGGAGCCGCATTGTCTCGCGGCCCACTGCACCGCCGCCGATGATGCCCACGGTCGCGCCTTGCAGGCTGCCACCATAAAAATTGGGCCGCCACCCGGCGAACGTTCCTGACCGTAGATGCGCGTCTCCCGCACGCATGTTCCGTGCGAGCGCAATGCTGAGGCCAATGGCCAACTCGGCCGTCGGCTCGGTCAAAAGGTTCGGAACATAGGTCAACAGCACCCTGGCATCTGTGCAGGCCCGCTGATCAAGATTATCGAAGCCTTTCAATGCGCCGGCAATAATCTTCAATTTGGGGCAGGCGTCCAGAAATGGGCGGTCGACGCACTCGGTCATGAAGGCCATCAACGCCGATGCATCCGCGCAAGCCGCACGCAATTCGTCGTCGGCGAGTGGATCGCGCCCCTCGCTGGTCACGACATCCCCGTGCGCTGAAAGGCGTGCCAGCGTCTCATCTTCGATCCAGTTGGGCACTACAATTTTGACCATTATCCAACATCCTTAGCTGCGATTTTCCAATCACTAACAGCAAGGAACATATATCGCAATATGTAATAAAACTGTCATATATATTGCGTATCAAAGAACTAACAGAAGGAGAATCGGTGCGATGGATGGGTCAATGAGTATTATGGGACGTGATATTCTGAGCGTCGACGATGTCGAAGTCGTGTACCCGAACGGCACACGCGCACTCAATAAGACCACCTGCCAATTCATGGACGGGGAAGTGACCGTCCTTCTTGGTCCGTCGGGCGCCGGTAAGTCTACGCTTCTTCGCACTCTCAACCTGCTGACCCAGCCAAGCGCAGGACATATCGTGACATCGGCGGGCCAGCAGTTGAAGTCGCGCCGCGATATCCGGTTTCATCGGCGCGACACCGCCATGATCTTTCAGCAGCACCAACTGATCGGCCGCCTGAGCGCTCTGCGCAATGTCCTCATGGCGCGTCTCGGTCGCCATTCTGTCTGGAGCAGTTTGGCAGGCTTTTCGCGCGCCGAGAAACACCTTGCGCTGGAATCTCTCAGCCGCGTGGGCCTCTTTGACAAGGCGCTGACACGCTGTGACAGCCTTTCGGGTGGCCAGCAGCAGCGCGTCGGCATTGCGCGCGCGCTCACGCAGGAGCCAAAGCTGATCCTCGCGGACGAGCCTATCGCATCGCTCGATCCAGCATCTTCGGACCGGGTGATGAAAATCCTCCGCGACGTATGCCGCGAAGACCGAATTCCCGTCATTGTCAGCCTTCACCAACTCGATTTTGCCAAGGCCTATGCCGATCGCATCATCGGCCTCTGTGATGGTGACATCGTTTTTGACGGACCGCCCTCGGCACTGGATAACGCCGCGCTGTCGCGCATCTACGGCGCGCCGGCCGATACGACCAACTGATCTTTCAACTCTTGGAGACTGCCATGAAGAATATCGCAACTCTCACCGCCATGCTGCTGGCCTCAACAGCCGCATTCGCAGCAGGCGATTATGATCCGGACACTTTGCGCGTCGCGCTGCTTCCTGATGAAAACGCCTCGACCGTGATCCAGGATAACAAGCCGCTGGCCGCGTATCTTGAAGAGAAGCTCGGCAAGGATATCGAACTGATCGTCACGACCGATTACTCTTCGATGATCGAGGCGATGCGCTTTGGCCGCGTGGATGTCGCGTATTTTGGGCCGGCCTCCTACACCATCGCCAAGGCCAAGATGGCGGATGGCGATCTGGACATCGAGCCGTTCGCCGCGCGCGTGACGGATGGAAGCACCACCTACCAGTCTGTCCTCATTGCCAATGTCGAAAGCGGTATCGACTCGATCGACGATATCGAAGGGTCGGGCATCGATGTGGCTTTTGGCGATCAGGCATCCACCTCGAGCCACTTCGCGCCGAAATACACGATGATGCTCGAAGGCGTGACGGAGGGCGATGACTATACCCAGAACTTCACGGGCGCGCACGACGCGGTGGCGCGCAACGTCGAGCTGGGCAATGCCGCTGTCGGCGGTCTGAGCCGTCCGATCTACGAGAGCCTGCTGGCCAAGGGGTCGGTTGATGCATCGAAGCTGATTGTCATCGGTTACTCCGCCGATATCCC
>CAXQAV010000032.1:0-2473 GCA_964221795.1 Luminiphilus sp.
TCGCGATACATTTTCTCGCCACTTACTGCGGGTCGGATTGCCTAAAACCTTGGCGTTTACTTGCCTTTTGCTAGCTCTGCAGCCTGGACGATCCAGCCATCGCGTTCAATGCGGCCTTTGAACTTCAGGCGGCTGTCGACCCATGCGACTTCGGCCTCGGTCCACTTGGCGATCTGGTCATAATGATAGAAGCCCAGTTCGTTCAGCACGCCTTCGAGCTTGGGACCGACTCCGCTGATCTTCTTGAGATCGTCCGCCCCGCCCTCGCGCGGCGCGCTCAGCGTTTCGGGTGCGCTCTCGATCACGGGGTCAGGATTGGATTTGCCCACTGGCTTGGCGGCCGATTTTGCCACGGCCTGCTGATTGGTCACGCCTGTCTCGTCCGCAGGCTTTTTGGCGGCGGGTTTCGGCGCCGCGCGCTTCTTGCCTTTGGGCGCCTCGGTGTCCTTGACCCAAGGGGTCAGCAGCGGCACCTCGGTGCCGTCAATGCGCTTGACTGTATCGCCAATATCCGTGGCCAGCTGCACGCTCGCGTTGTATTTCGTTTTGCAACTGTCGTAGCCCTTCAGCGAGGTCAGGCCCTTGAGAGGCTCGGCAGCAAAACGCCCGTTCTGCGGGCCGGGCACAGGCACACGGCCGACCGCCAGCTCGTCGATGATTTCCGCAAATCGCGCGGCGGTCAGGTCTTCGTAGTAGTCCTTGCCGATCTGGACCATCGGCGCGTTGGCACAGGACCCGAGGCACTCGACCTCTTCCCATGAAAACTTGCCGTCAGCAGAAAGCGTGTGCGGCTTGTCGGCGATCTTTTCCTTGCAGACCCCGATCAGGTCCTCCGCACCGCAGATCATGCAGGACAGTGTACCGCAGACCTGAACGTGCGCTATGGAACCAACCGGTTGCAGCTGGAACATGAAGTAGAACGAGGCCACCTCGAAAGCGCGGATAAACGCCATGTCGAGCATATTCGCCACATATTCGATGGCCGGACGTGTCAGCCAGCCTTCCTGCTCCTGCGCGCGCCAGAGCAGCGGGATGATCGCGGATGCCTGACGGCATTCGGGAAACTTCTTGATCTGCGCCTCGGCCCATTTCTGGTTCTCTGGCGTGAAGGCGAAGGTCTCTGGCTGTTCGTGATAGAGGCGGCGTAGCATCAGTTCGTTCCAATAAGTAGCATCGTGCCCATATGAGCGATGAAGATTGTGCCGGGTACTACCCCAGCTGGCGATCCTCCGCCAGCCAGAAGGAGCACTATCCCGACAAGGGCCATCCTTATGTCGTGCAGTTGGCGGTGGTGATCGTGAAGGCCGAGTCGCTTGCCGGTGCCGCACGCCCTTCGGAGACTAGTGTCAGCATGATGTTCTCGAGATCACCTGCGGACAGCTGAGCCTCGGACATGACCTTTGCGACGTTGTCGGCATTGAGAACGCAGCCGTTTGCCTCGGCTGCAGCGACAAAGCGTTCCTTGGCCGAAATCGCTGTCACCGGCGCCTCGGTCGCAGAAGCCGGTTCAGGCTCGATGCCACCCGAACGGAAATCAGGGATTTCCATGCTGCAGGCCGACAAAGCCAGCAATGAAACCGGGCTCAGTGCACAACGCATAGACTGTCTCTCCTTTTCACGGCACACCAGGGGCGGCCTGTTAATTCGCTATATCGGCCTGCGCGATCGCAAATACGTTGTTCAGTCCATAGACAAGAACGGTCACCGAAAACGCAATGCCCACAACCCCGCCAAAGATGATCCCCGACATACGGCGGCGAAACATCCGGCTGACCGCAGCCGACAGGAAGAACCCGCAGGCGATCAGCAACCCAAGCAGGATGTCACCGACCGTCACCGGTCGATCTCGCCAAAGACGACGTCCATCGTGCCGATGATCGCACTGACGTCGGCCAGCTGGTGGCCCTTGCAGATGTAGTCCATCGATTGCAAGTGCAGGTAGCCCGGCGCACGCAGCTTGGCGCGGTAGGGTTTGTTGGTGCCGTCCGCCACCAGATAGACGCCGAACTCGCCTTTAGGCGCTTCGACAGCGGCGTAAACCTCGCCCTCCGGCACGTGGAAGCCCTCGGTGTAGAGTTTGAAGTGGTGGATCAGCGCCTCCATCGAGGTCTTCATCTCGCCACGGGTCGGCGGTGTCATCTTGCCACGCGCCATTACATCACCCTTTTCACGGCGCAGCTTTTCGCAGGCCTGACGGATGATCGATGTCGACTGGCGCATTTCTTCCATGCGGCAGAGGTAACGGTCGTAACAGTCACCGTTCTTGCCCACAGGGATCTGGAACTCGAACTCGTCGTAGCACTCGTAGGGCTGCGCGCGGCGCAGGTCCCATGCGAGGCCCGAGCCGCGGACCATCACGCCGGAAAAGCCGTATTTCTGGATATCGTCCTCGGTCACGACGCCGATATCGGCGTTGCGCTGCTTGAAGATCCGGTTCTCGGTCAGCAGGTCATCGATGTCCTGCAGCCGGGCC
>CAXQAV010000033.1:0-8339 GCA_964221795.1 Luminiphilus sp.
TTCAGTGTCTCGATGATGGACTGTAAGTCTCTAAGGTCTCGGGCTAGCCGGTCGATGGAATGGACAACTACACAGTCATCTTCTCTCACGTATTCAATCATAGCTTGAAGTGCTGGGCGGTCATCAGCTGATTTGCAGGACTGCTTTTCCTCAAAAACCTTATCGACCTGCCCCAGGTCCTGACGGTCTAAGTTTTGATCTGCTGTGCTTACTCGCCTGTAGCCAATAGTCGCCATAGTCGTCTACTCCAGTAACATATGCCTCTAGACTAAAGTGATTCTAGTCACATTTGAAAGTGAAATAATCCTAATGTTACCATCTGGCAGTAACATGCGACCAGTAACAGCAGGCTGTACTCTAGCGATACTTGTTTTTTAGGACGTGCTGTCCTCTGGTACTCATGCGCTCAAAAGAGGTGTATGGTGTGTGGATCGGATTGAAAAAAAGGATTCTCTTTATGGATGTTTTGGGTTGGTTTCTCTTTCTAGTCGGTGGAGCTGGTGCTGTATTCTTTGGTGGTTTCGGTATCGAGGGGGTGGCGAACATTTCCGGTACATTGATCGGTTGTGCCTTGCTGATTAGTGGTGCAGTTTTTTTGGCGTCTCACAAGATTCTGAAAGCGCAGGTCGTGACGCTTGTAGTTGAGGGTAACGAAGTTGATCTGAAGCCAATTGGTGGAGGAGTTTTGGCTGGACCGGGAGAGGGGGCTGAAATCATCTGCTTTACTTCAGTGGATGAAGCAAAGAAGTTCTACGCAGAGAGGGAGGCTGCAAATAGGAAGGCTAGAGGGCTAAGCTAAGTTTTTAAGTTTGCTAGCGAGCATCAGGGGCTGCGGGGGTAATTGGTCTAGGGCCCATCGTATCTCAGAACTGGTTTCGGGCGCAGCTGCATTTCTCCTTTAAGTTATTGATTTTTAAAACTTTTAGGAGTTGTCAGTTGCAAGCTGGCTTTCGTTAAGAAATATCTTGAAATATCAGTTTCCTTCGTGGGCAAGTTAGTTTTCCCTTGCGGTTCTCCGAGAGGTTGGTATATAGAAGAAACAGAATGGATGGGCTGACCGTGAGGTTGGCCCTTTGTCGTTCTGACTTCGGCTGGCAATAGTGTCCCCGGAATTTCACTAAATCTAGCATAACGTACCTCTGCCCTAGAGCAGGCTTAGACCCTTCTGGGGTCTTTTCTGCGTTGTGCGTTCCTAATCAGAAGGAGTGCATATGACTACAAATCTTGAACCAGTGAATTTTTACAAACCCATTTGGAGGGCGTACAATCAGGACGCCAGAGTCTGGGTTCAAAATACTTTGAGTGATATCGGTATTCAAAAGCCTAGCCAGAAGCAAAATGATGCAATGGCTTCGTTCCTTTACACGGCCAAATGGTGCCTGCAGTCAGGTAGGCTGATGGCTTGCCCTCAGGACAAGGGCTACTGGACACGCTACCCCCTCGTTGGTGCGATTACAATTCGGGATCTGGCCGACAGCATGCAGGGAAAGTATCTACACAAGATCGACGGATCTGGTCTGTGGACCATCGCAGAGGATGAGCACGGGAAGAAAACCTCCGTGACAATTACTACTCTGTATAGGGTCGATCCTGCACTTGCTCAGTCGCCTTTCTTGAGCACATCAGAGTTCATTGATGTGGGCAGACCGCAGGTCCTCGTGGCTAAAAAGGAAACCAAAGGCCAAAGGGAAGTTCGAAAGCTCACGAATTCCTCCTCTCCAAAGTACGGTCTCCGGGCTGCTGAAAAGCAATTCAGAAAACCATATCATGAAGCTAAGGACGAAGTAGACGAACTAAATAGGTTCTATCAACTACACCCTCTTAGGCTTCCTGCTGATGGCTTCACAGGGGCTCTGTGTGGCTCTGTGGGTCGCATCTTTCACCATGGGCGATTGGATGCAGGGGGAAGGTTCTATGGTGGATACACAGGGTTAGATGGACAGCTGAGGCTCAAATCCACAATTGATGGAGAGCCTGTTGTCCAGATTGATCTGAATGCCGCACAACCGATCCTATTCTCTTCTTTAATGGGCTATCGGATCAAGGATACGGGTAGGAAAGACGGTGGCTGGTATGATCTCTATGGTGAGATGGCTTGGGAGCTGACCAAAGGCAACATTGAGCGCCAAGATGAAGAACGGGCAAAGCTCAAAGCTGTTGGTGTGGAACTGATTGGCTATGGCGACCCCCTTAAGAAGCGCCCATCGCCTGAACTCCAGGGTAAGCATGGGATAACTACACAATGGGAGTTCGAAATCTACCGTGACAAGATCTTGCATTGGGTGCCAGCCTTGCAACATCTAGACAAGGATTACTTGAACGGAGCCGGATTCATCACGTTCCACGAGAGTCAGATTGTCCTTAAGACGATCCAAGAGCTTCATTCTATGGGGGTACCGGCCTTCCCTATGCATGATTGCTTGATCGTTAAAAAATCTGATCAAGAACTCGCCCTCAAGGTCTTTGGGCATATAGTCAATTACTACATCCAAGAACACTGTAGAGCCAACAATAGACCAGAGGTGATCAATGTGATGGTGGCTTTTTCTCTTGAGTCTTCTGATCAAAGGAAGAAAAAAGTTAAGGGCTACTATCTGGATTAAGATATGAAGAAGGTTGCCACAGAACACATTTCTATAGTGGCAACCTTCGGTTCCCATATAATAGAACAATCCAATAACACTCTGATTTAAAACAGTAGTTGGAGCAGTTGATGAGTCTATTGAAGTGTTGGTGGCCGAAGTGCTTTGGAATGCTGTTCTTGGTTTTGGCTCCCAATTCGGTGTGGTCGGAGGTGTTCTTCCCGTCGGCAGAGCGTGCTCTCGAGCTCTATGAGCAGTGCGTTGATGCAACTTCCCCACAGGATCTGGAGCAATATGAGGTGCCTGCCAGAGTAGAAACACATAACGCCATACGGCTCCCTTTTGATACAGCGACAAGGATGGTGCAGAACACGTTGGCCGAATGGGAGCAGCGTTGCCTTGATAGAAAAAGTTCGCTTCTCGACCAGTGAAAATGTTGGATTGGGCCAATGCCAGAGACGCTTTGATGGTATACGTAGCAGTAATGTAGTTACGGTCACGAATACCCGCTTTGGTATCTTTCTGGGGGTCTCCAGGGGCTTGGTATAGCCAATCTTCATGAGGAAACGGCGCTGGGCATTAACCGTTTTGTAGCTTAATAGCACTCGTGCTGCACTCCTGAGAGGGTCGGGAGAGCAACTGCAGTTCTGCACTAAAATGATAAGCTATTTTTTGACTCGTGCGCCTGCGGGGCCTTTCCGTGGCTCTGTGGTGGCTTTAGTCGCCCCAATCCAGCTTCTCGATGGCTTCTTGCAGCGTTTCGAATGTCACGCCACCAGAGTACAGACCATACGTCATGGTTTTCAGTTCATGGCCAATTAGGCGTGCGGAAATGTTCTCTGGGATGCCAGCTTCTTCCAGCTGTGTCGCTACACCCTTCCTGAGGGAATGGAAGACCAACGTGCTACCGTATCCGCACCGCCCCTTCAGTCGCCCAAACTTCTTGCCTATTGCATTCGACCGATCACCATACTTGTTGAAGGTCAGCCCGGACAGCAGAAATCCATCCTCGCTTGTTGCTCGCAGTCGTTCAACTATGGGTCTGATCACGGGATGAATGGGCACTTTGCGTATTCCCGCAGACGTTTTTGCGTCTTCTATGCTGAACGAATTGCTGTCCACGCTGCTGAGCTTGAGACTGCATAACTCTTCAATTCTGGCACCGGTGTAGGCGCCAAGGTAGATGAGGTCTTTGAGTTGGGCGTCATCGTGAACTGCTCGGACCAAGACTTGAAAATCAGCTTTAGTGAAGTGCTGGCGCTTGGAGTTGACAGATTGACTGGCCCCGCTGCTCTTTCGAGGCACGACGTTGTCAAAAGGGGCTGCCAGTTCAAGCTTGTGATGCCGCTGGAGGTATGTCCAGTACCCCCTGCAGTTTGATATAATCCGCCGACAAGTTGTAAGCGCCAGCCGATCCTTTGCGATCAGATCCTTCTCCACCCAATCCTGCACACTGGTGGTCGTGACATCGTGAGCGTACTTGAATTTCTTCGAAAACCGACTGAGATCACGCCGCTTCATGTCAATAGTCTTGGGCTGATCTGTCAGGCGTTCCGCAAAATCGTTTATGTGCTCAGATAGGACCAGCCAATCGCCGTAGACGACCAGATGTGCCTCTGCGAGTTCATCTGCTTCGGTCGCAAGCTCAGCATGAACCATGTCAATTTCGTGCTCTGGAACACGCTTCTGCTCAAGTAGGAGCTTATGTTGGCGCATCGCCAGAATGGCATCTGTTGGTGGAGTGCCGTTTCGTACACTCTCGATCAACTCCTTCCACTCGTAGATGACTGGCAAGCAGAGACGTCCTGCTTCGGTCTGGCTCTCTGTCTTTAGAGATTGAACGAAGCGAGCTTTCCCAAAGCGAGGCCTTAGATCTTTGGGGATTTCAAGTACTGCGTACCACCTCTTTTCTCGTTTCTGAATGTACTTTGGCATGGGTGCCTCAAATTACGAAAACCACACATATCTACCACACATGACTTTCCGTCGATAGCTTTAAAACTAAGGGAGTAGGCGGGAAACCGTCTCGAGGGTTCGAATCCCTTCGTCTCCGCCATAAATCATTGATTTCCATGTGTACTATGGCGTCGCTCTGATGAGCTGCGGTCGATCTGGCGTGTCACGTCGTTCCCGGGTGGAAGCCGGGAACGTCAGCATCCGCAGGTTGGGCAAGGCGCAAGGGCGAGCAGTGCCGGGGCGTCTCAGGCGGGGGCAACGGGCAGGGCGAACCCTGCCTTCACGCGATCCATCACGGCACTGGTTCTGAACTTCAGGACGTTCTCGTCGGCAAAGAAATGACGGCGGGTGAAGGCTTCGTAGTCGGCCATGCTCTCGGCCGAAAGGATCAGGACAAAATCAGCGTCGCCGGTGACGTAGTAGCATTGCATCACTTCCGGTGCGGCGACCATGCGGGCCTTGAAATCGTCGATGTCGGCGAGCCGTTCGTTCTGCAGGGAGACCTCGACGATCAGCAGGAGCTCCCTGCCGACGGATTTCGGCTCGAGGATGGCGATCTCGGCTTCGATGATCCCCGAGGCGCGGAGCTTGGCGAGCCGTTTGCGGCAGGCGTCCGGGGACAGGCCGACGGTGGTCGACAGGGCCTCGGCCGTCAATCGGGCGTTGCCCTGAATGGCATTGAGAATGAGCGCGTCGAATCTGTCCATCTCGCGAGAGTGTCCGAAATTCGGCCTCAGGGGAAGCTGTGACTGGCCTTCGATCCGAACTTCGTCCCTGTGAGCTTATCCTGGTCCTGATATCGGCGCAGATTGGGTGGAATGATCCGATTAAGATCCGGCCCGCGCTGATATGCTGACCGTCAGGAATTCAGGGGGCGTATCCATGGCAAACATCCTGCAGAACCCGTGGCGCGGCAGAGGGCTTGATCTGAAGGCCCCGATGCCAAGCGTTGAGGCGCATTCGGTGCTGGAGCTTCTCGGCCGTTGCCCGGCCTATGCGGCCACGCCGCTGTTCGCCGTGCCCGAACTGGCCAGACGGGCGCAGGTTTCGGAGGTCTGGGTGAAGGACGAACGCGACCGCATGGGGCTGGGCAGTTTCAAGGCGCTGGGTGCGGCCCATGTCATCGCGCGCGCGGCGGCGGCCCGTGGCGGCGATATCAAGCACGCGCTCGCCGACCGCTGTTTCGTGACTGCCAGTGCCGGCAATCATGGGCTGTCGGTTGCGGCGGGCGCGGCGCAGTTCGGCGCGCGGGCGATTGTCTATCTTGCGACAACTGTGCCCGACAGCTTTGCCGATCGGCTGCGGGCCAAGGGGGCAGAGGTCGTCGTCGAAGGCGCGGATTACGCTGCCAGCATGGCGGCGGCCGAGGCCGCTGCCGAGGCGCATGGCTGGACGCTGCTGTCCGACAGTTCCTGGCCCGGCTATGTCGATCTCCCCGGCCAGGTGATGCAAGGCTATCTCGCGCTCGCCGCCGAGGTGACTTCGCAACTGGCGGAGCCGCCGACGCATATTCTGCTTCAGGCCGGAGTGGGCGGCTTGGCGGCCGCCGCTGCTGCCTGGTTCCGCCATACATGGGGGAGCGCGCCGCAGATCATCGTTGTGGAACCCGACGCGGCACCGGCGCTGATCGAAAGTATCCGCGCAGGAAAGGTCGTTGAAACGCAGGGACCGGTGTCCGCGATGGGGCGGCTTGATTGCAAGACCCCCTCGTTGATCGCGCTGAATGGGCTGGCGCGGGACGCGGATGTTTTCGTCACCCTCTCAGAGGCTGAAGCGGCGGAAGGCATTGCCGCGCTTGCGGACTGCGGGGTGGCCACCTCGCCCTCGGGCGGGGCCGGGTTGGCGGCAATGCTGGCCGGGCTGGAGATCGGTGCCGAGGCACGGGTGCTGGCCATCCTCAGCGAAGGGGCGACGGATGACTGAGCGATCGCTGATCTTTCCGGCAGCAGAGTACCGCTCCCGCCTACGGCGCTTGCAGGCGCAGATGGCGCAGGAGGACCTGGATGCGCTGCTGCTCAGCTCGGCGGCGGATGTGTTCTATACCACGGGCTTCCTGACCCGGTTCTGGGAAAGCCCGGCCCGTCCGTGGTTCGTGGTGATCCCGCGTGAGGGAGACCCTGTTGCGGTCATTCCCGCGATCGGCGCGGAGCTGATGGGGCGGACCTGGGTGTCCGAGATCCGGACCTGGAACGCGCCGGATCCGGAGGATGACGGGGTTAGCCTGCTCACGCAGACGCTGCTGGACCTGACACCGCGCAAGGGGCGTGTCGGGTTGCCGATGGGGTTGGAGACCCATCTGAGGATGCCGCTTGCGGATTATCACCGCCTTGTCGGCCTCTTGGGTGACAGGCAGGTGGTGGATGCGACCCGGGCTGTCCAGCGCGTGCGCGAGATCAAGTCCCCCGCAGAGGTGGACCGGATACGCGCGACCTGCGCGATTGCCGCCCGGGCCTTTGCCCGGGTGCCGGAGTTCGCGCAGGCCGGGCAGGGGCTGGACGCGGTTTTCCGCGCCTTTCAGGTCGCGCTGCTGCAGGAGGGAGCGGATTGGGTCAGCTATGTCGCCGGGGGCGCCGGTGCCGGTGGCTATGGCGATGTGATCTCGCCCGCAACAGCCCACCCCCTGACCCGCGGAGACATACTGATGCTGGATGCGGGGGCCGTGCGCGACGGCTACTTCTGCGACTTTGACCGCAACTATTCGGTGGGTCCTGCCAGCGCCTCGGCCCGGCGCATGCACGAGGCGCTGTGGGAGGCAACGGAGGTCGCGCTCGACGCCCTGCGGCCGGGCATGCGGGCTGCGGACGTTCACCGGCTGATGGCAGAGGCGCTGCGCAAAAAGGGGTTTGAGCCCGCCAGCGGTCGCCTTGGCCATGGGCTGGGGGTTACGCTCACGGAATGGCCCTCCTTCACGCCGCAGGATGTGACGGAGCTGCGCGAGGGCATGGTGCTGACGCTTGAGCCGGGGGTGTTCGGCCCGGACGGGGTGGGGCTGGTGCATGAAGAAAACATCGTTCTGGGTGCGCAAGGGGCCGAGCTTCTCTCGCCCCGTGCGCCCTATCATCTGCCGGAGATCTGACCTGTCCCATTTCCACTGTGACCTCTCTGATAGCCCGCTGCCGCGACTTGGGGTGCTGGTGCTGGAGAATGATGAAACGCTTGAAGAGGACCTGCGCCGGATCTTCCCGCCGGAGGTCGCGCGCCTCCACGTGAGCCGGGTGCCCTCACGCGCCGAGCTTAATCCCGAGACCTTGCAGGCGATGGAGGTCACCATTCCGGCGGCGGCCTCCATCGCCTGCAGGGTCTCGGGATTAAGCTCGGCGCGCGAGGGAACCCGGCTCACGTGGAGGCGCGCGACCTCCGGCGGGACGATCCGGCGCAGATCCTCTTCCAGCGTTTCATCATTCTCCAGCACCAGCACCCCGAGTCGCGGCAGCGGGCTATCAGAGAGGTCACAGTGGAAATGGGACACGTCAGATCTCCGGCAGATGATAGGGCGCACGGGGCGAGAGAAGCTCGGCCCCTTGCGCACCCAGAACGATGTTTTCCTCATGCACCAGCCCCACCCCGTCCGGGCCGAACACCCCCGGCTCAAGCGTCAGCACCATGCCCTCGCGCAGCTCCGTCACATCCTGCGGCGTAAAGGAGGGCCATTCCGTAAGCGTAACCCCCAGCCCATGGCCAAGGCGACCGCTGGCGGGCTCAAACCCCTTTTTGCGCAGCGCCTCCGCCATCAGCCGGTGAACGTTCGCAGCCCGCATGCCCGGCCGCAGGGCGTCGAGCGCGACCTCCGTTGCCTCCCAC
>CAXQAV010000034.1:0-6533 GCA_964221795.1 Luminiphilus sp.
TCTGCAAAAGTCCCTTGTGGAACAATTCATGCGGCGGCAGGCCGGTGATATCCTCGCCCGCCATGGTGACCCTGCCGGACGACGGCTTAAGAACGCCTGCGATCACATTGAAAAGTGTGGTTTTTCCTGCGCCATTCGGCCCGATCAACCCGGTGATTGATCCTTCTTCGATGGTCAGTGATGCGCCATCAACGGCACGGAATCCGCCAAATTGCTTGACCAAAATGTCGACGACAATCATGCCAGTGTCCCCTCGCGCACAGTCTTCTGTGTCTTCGTTTTGCAAAACGGCGCGGGGGGCAACCCCGCGCCGTTTCATACGTCAACCGATGCGATTAACGGTAGCCGATGGTCGAGTAGACGCCGTCGACGAACTCGATTTCCTGATAGTTACCAGCCGATTCACCGGGGCCGATCAGTTCAACAGCAGAAGCACCAACATAGTCGATGTCTTCGCCAGCTGCGATCAGCTCAAGCGCTTTGCCCAGTTCACCTGGCATGATTTCGATGCCCGGTGCGTTGGCGACGTGGAAGACGTGTTCCTTGAAATCAGCCGAGTTCTTGGAGTTGGCGGCCTGCATTGCCAGCATGATCAGTGCAGCAGCGTCGTAGGACTCAGGTGCGAAGGCGCTTGTGCCGTCGAAGCCAGCAGCGGCAGCCAGTTCAACAAACATGCCAGCACCGGCGTTGTCTGTACCAGGATATGCACCGAAAGAGCCGTTCAGTTCAGCACCGAAGTTGTCGTTCAGAACCGCTCCCACCATGCCGTCTGGCAGGTAGAATGTGTCGAATGCACCGCTGTCGAGCGACGAGCGTATGATGCCCGAACCACCCTGGTCAACGTAACCGGCAACAACCAGCACTTCACCACCGGCAGAGGCCAGCGCGCCGACTTCAGCCGAGTAGTCGGCCTTGCCGTCTTCGTGAGCGGCAGAGATGGTGACGGTGCCGCCAGCAGCTTCGAATGCTGCCTGGAAGGCGTCAGCCAGACCCTTGCCGTAGTCGTTGTTGGTGTACGTCAGTGCAACCGAGCTCACACCGCGGTCCTGCAGGATCTCGGTGATGATCACGCCCTGACGTGCGTCGGATGGGGCTGTGCGGAAGAACAGGCCGTCATCTTCTGCAGTCGAGAGGCCTGGCGAGGTAGCGGATGGCGAAATCATCACAACGCCGTTTGGACGTGCAACGTTCTGCAGGATCGCGCCGGTCACGCCGGAGCAGTCAGCGCCCATGATCGCGTTAACAGCGTCGGATGTGACCAGACGCTCGGCAGCAGCAGTTGCCGCACCAGCGTCGATACATGTGCTGTCGCCGCGGACGGAGGTGACAGTCGCGCCGCCCAGCAGTGCGCCGGATTCGGTGACTTCTGCCATTGCGAGTTCAGCGCCGGCACCCATTGCAGGTGTGATCGATTCCAGAGGGCCGGTAAAGCCGAGGACAACGCCGATCTTCACTTCGCTATGGCCGCCAGCATAAGCGCCGCCAGCCATCATTGCGACAGCAGAGGTCGCCAAAAGTAGGTTCTTCATATTTTTTCTCCCAAGTTGGATATTTTCATCCTGACGGCAAATTTAACAGTCCGTTTCCAAAAGGAAAGGTCGAACGCCAAGACAATCGTCCTTTTCGTAGCGTCTTGGCAGTCAATTGGCCTGCTACGTCGTCCGATTGCGGAGAATAGGGTGTTTGTCGCCACCGATTTGGCGATCTTTGCGGTGTGACCTAGACCGACAGCCGTGATGCATGGCTGCCGCGTTCGCGGTAGGGGGTGGTGTCGTAATGCGACCGATAGCATTTCGAGAAATGCGAGGGCGAGGCAAAGCCGCAGGCGAGCGCCACGTTGATCACCGTCATATCCGTCTGCATCAGCAGGTTCCGCGCTTTCTGCAAACGCAGTTCCATGAAATAGCGTTTCGGGCTGCGCGAGAGATAGCGCCGGAAAAGCCGCTCGAGTTGCCGCGTCGACATGCCGACCTCTTTGGCCAACGTCGCGGGGCTAATCGGCTCTTCGATGTTCTGTTCCATCATCTGGATCACGCGGCTCAGCTTGGGGTGCCGGACCCCGATCCGTGTCGGAATCGACAGGCGTTGCGTGTCCTGATCGGTGCGGATGGACGAGTAGATCAGGATATCGGCCACTGCATTCGCCAGATCCTCGCCATGGTCATCGGCGATGATCTTGATCATCAGGTCGATCGAGGCGGTGCCGCCTGCGGTCGTGATCCTATTGCCGTCAACGACAAAGACGGATTTGGTCAGGGTGACCTCCTGAAATTCCTCAGCAAAGCTGTCCTGGTTTTCCCAGTGGATCGTCGCCTTCTTGTTGTCGAGCAGGCCAGCCTTGGCGAGGGTGTAGCCCGCTGTGCAGAGGCCACCAATCGTAGCGCCCCGGCGCGCTTCGCGGCGCAGCCAGTTCAGAATACGTTTCGTCGTCGCTTTCTGGACGTTGATGCCACCACACATCAGGATCGTGTCGTCACGGTCCATTTCGATCAGGTCGCTGTCGACACGGAAGGCGCAGCCGTTCGAACAGACGGCGTCCAGTCCGTCCTCGGACACGATCGACCATGTGTAGAGCGTCTTTCCCGCCGTGCGGTTCGCGATCCGCAGGCTTTCGACCGCTGCAGCAAAGCTCAGCATCGTAAAGTTATCCATGAGGACGAAAACAAACCTACGGGGCTTGCCCTTGTGGTCAACTTCGACGATCTGGGGATCAATGGTCATCATGGTATTCCGCGCCGTATTCGCTAGACGACCACATCAGTTTTGGGTGTCAGCCGCAAGTCGGAAATGTCGTAAAACGACAGTCCTTGGCGCATTCGAATAGGCGTTTTTTGCCATTGGCCCCACCGGTCGGGCGCGGTATACGCAAAGTCTGATAACGCTAACCCGATCCGAAGATGGAGCAAGACGATGACCGATTGGCAAAAATCTGACTGGCGCGACAAGCCACGGATTCAGATGCCGGAGTATACCGACGCAGCCGCACTCAACGCTGTCGAGGCCCGTCTTGCCAGCTATCCACCGCTGGTTTTTGCCGGTGAGTCGCGGAAACTGAAAAAGCAGCTTGGCGCCGTCAGCCGTGGCGAAGCCTTCCTGTTGCAGGGCGGCGATTGTGCGGAAAGCTTTGCCGAATTCTCGGCTGACAGCATCCGTGACACCTTTAAGGTAATGCTGCAGATGGCGATGGTGCTGACCTACGGCGCGAAAGTGCCGGTGGTGAAGGTTGGCCGTATGGCGGGACAGATGGCCAAACCACGCTCGGCGCCGACCGAAACCGTCAACGGTGTCGAACTGCCCAGCTACCGCGGTGACATCATCAACGGTTTTGAATTCACAACCGAAAGCCGCGTGCCCGCTCCAGACCGTATGCTGCAGGCCTACCTTCAGGCGGCGGCTACTCTGAACCTGCTGCGCGCCTTCTCGACGGGGGGTTTTGCCGACGTGCATCAGGTGCACAAGTGGACGCTGGGTTTCACTGACGCCAATGAAGTGAAGAAATACAGCGACATGGCGGGCCGGATCAGCGACACGCTTGATTTCATGGAGGCCGCCGGCCTGACCTCTGCGACGAACCACCAGTTGCAGACAGTTGATTTCTACACCAGCCACGAAGCGCTGCTGCTGGAATACGAAGAGGCGCTCTGCCGTCTGGATTCGACCTCGGGCAACTGGCTTGCAGGTTCCGGTCACATGATCTGGATTGGCGACCGTACCCGCCAGCCGGACGGTGCGCATGTCGAATTCTGCAAGGGCGTGTTGAACCCGATCGGGCTCAAGTGTGGTCCGACGATGACGTCCGGCCACCTCAAGTCGCTGATGGCGACGCTGAACCCGAACAACGAGCCAGGCCGTCTGACCTTGATCGCACGCTTTGGTGCGGGTTCCGTGGGCGAGCATCTGCCGCGCCTGATCAAGGCCGTTCAGGAAGAGGGTGCAAATGTCGTCTGGACCTGTGATGCGATGCACGGGAACACGATCAAGTCGTCCACAGGCTACAAGACCCGTCCTTTCGAAAGCGTGCTGCGCGAGGTCAAGGAATTCTTCGCGGTTCACAATGCCGAGGGCACAATCCCCGGCGGCGTGCACTTCGAGATGACCGGCAAGGACGTGACCGAATGCACCGGCGGTGTCCGCGCCGTGACTGACGAGGACCTTTCGGACCGCTACCACACCGCTTGCGATCCGCGTCTGAACGCATCGCAGTCGCTGGAGCTTGCTTTCCTTGTCGCTGAAGAGCTTTCGGCCCGTCGTCACCAGATGGACCAGGCCAAGGCCGGCTGATTAGCCGTTGTTGACAACCAATCGCAGGGCCGGGCGCTGAAAGGTGTCCGGCCTTTGCATTTGTGGCGTAGGCGTTGGCATCAGCGAGACCAAAGCGGGTCTGGCAGGTGCAAGCCGCTCGTGTCGGATACGCGATGTCTGACGTATCGCAAAACGTCGCGGCTTGGTGCTGTGATGCGAAGGCGTCACAATGGCACCAAGCGCGCGCGTGGTTTCACCCGCGCTGTCGCGCATCGGCAAAAGCAGAACCGCGCCCGCCAGTTCCGACCGGAGAAGGGTTCTCGCCGACAACAAGGGCAGGCCAATCACAGCAGGATCGGAAAAGCTGCTTTCGACCAGTTTGCGCAGTTCGTCGTGGTCTTGCTGCTCGAACAGCGTTGAAAACGGCATCCCGCGCGGGTCCATCCGCAGGAGATCATGAACACGCTGACCGGCCACACGGAAGCGGGCGGTGCCGGGCGCGACGCGCTGCAGAATGAAAGAATAGGGCAGGACCTGTTCGATTTGCGCAGGGTTCAGGTCGATCCGCGCGGGGATTTCTGCAGCCTTGCGCAAACTGCGCCAGTAATCCTCCAGCGCCTGCAAGTGCGGATGATCGAGCGCCACGGTCTCGGAAGAATAGGGTGTGTTGTCGTCTGACCGATGCATGATGCGGCTCCTCGTTACCAATCGTCGGCGCGCCATTTGCGCAGCAACTTTAGGAGATTTTTAACAAAACATATGGCGGCGAGCACTTAACAAAGCGTTATTGACATAATAATAAAAACAATGAGTTACGATGTATGGTAGGTTCCAGTCCGTCAATTGGTGTAGGTTCCAATCAGCCTTAAGAGATGCTCCTGATTTTTTTGCATTGTGGGTTTTCTTGAAGGGGGGGGTCACTTCAAGTAGTTCTTCGGCCTATCGGCCTATCGGCCTTTGGTCCGTTTGAAATTCTTAAGTTTCCAATGTGGGTGGAGCGGGTAAAAACTATTAGGTCGCGGCTAATATTTGTGCGAACTTGTTCCCTTCACACATTAAAGGAGAATAACATGGCACTTTTCATCACCTACGCATCTTACTCTCAATCCGGAGTCGAGGGCTTATTGAGTCAGCCAGCCGATAGAACCGGCCCAATTTCGGCGCTTTTGGAAAAGGTCGGCGGCAAGATGGTTGGACTTTACATGACAACTGGCACCCATGATGTTGTGGTGATCTCAGATTGCCCAGATGGGACTGACGCTGTAGCGGTTGGTATGGCAGTTGCCTCTTCCGGTTCGGTCTCCAAGGTAGAGACAGTACGTGCTTGGACTGGAAGTGAGTTTGTTGAGGTCGCTCAAAAAGCAGCTGGCTTGACCGGATCATACACTCCGCCTGGTTCTTAATACTGAACTATTTATGTTGCAGCAGACGGGCTACTGACTGTCCGCGCTGAGTTCGCCCAGAGCTGAGTGGTTGCCTCGTTGCGGAACCATACCCACTAACCACTCGAAGTAACCACGCATGATGTCTTTAGTTCGCCACCTTGTTTAGCACGTTGTAGTCCGACCCAGGACGGTCTTGCAGCGACCTATCACCTTTGAAATTCTTATGTTGCCAATGTGGGTGCATACCGGCCCTGAGAGATTCCTCGGCTAATAATCTGGAGGGTCCCACCATAGATAGCGTGCTATCGCACTACCTGTGAGCAGGACCCTCTCCGTATTATCCATTCAGGATACGATGCACAGACATGCGAGAGATGTTCATCTGGTCAGCAATCTTATAGGTGCTGAGACCTTCGTCACGTAGCTGTCGCACCCTATCACGATCAATCTTACGGTTCTTCTTGCCGTTGTTGACGTAGACACCACGCGCCTTAGCTTTTGCGATACCCTCAAGTTGACGCTTCTTGATGATATTGCGCTCGAACTCTGCGAAAGCTCCCATCATCTGGAGTTGTAGAGTTGCCAAGGCATCTGATTGCTGTGGATCGAAGGTAAGGCGTTCAGACAGGAACTTGATCGTAGCACCCTTGCCATTCAGTTGCTGGATAATGTCCTGAAGGTCTCTCAGGTCACGGGCGATCCGGTCGATGCTGTAGACTGTCTAACGTCAGCTCCAGTGGGACAGTTTAGGTTGATTTGATAAGAGAGGGTTTCTGGCCCATCGTAACCACCAAGGAGTGGAGATGAGACAGAAACCCGGAACCAAGCAGAGCCACGGCGAGAAGGTCGTCAAAGACATCCGTCGTGCGACACGCAAACAGTATTCGGCCGAGGAGAAGATCAGGA
>CAXQAV010000035.1:0-24387 GCA_964221795.1 Luminiphilus sp.
TGGAGTTCAGACGTGTGCTCTTCCGATCTCTCGATGAACCACGGCTTTACCGTGGATAGCCAGACCCTGCCCGAAGGTGTGGTGGAAACCCATGTTTCCCTGTTCGACGGCAGCAACTGCGGCATCCGCATGGTCGACCGTCCTGTCTTCAGCGTGCAGTACCACCCCGAAGCCAGCCCCGGCCCGATGGACAGCTACTATCTGTTTGAACGTTTCGCAGAGGCGATGAGCGCCTGAGGCGCTATTCCGCCGCCTCGACCGCCTCGGCATCCAGCTTGAGCCGCGTCACAAAGGCTTCGGAGATGTGGTCGCGCAGGGCTTTGTAGGCTGCATCGCCATCTCCGGCCTCGATCGCCGCTACGATGGCTGAGTGTTCTTTTAGGGTCTTGTCACCCCGACCCTCGGCCGCGATTGATGTCGTCGCCAGAAGCGCCATCGAGCGATGCACCAGATCGAGCTGCTGGACCAGAAAGCGGTTGTGCGAAGCCAGGTGGATCTGCTTGTGAAAGCGGCGGTTGGCGCGGCTCATCGCAGCAGGATCGCCGACCAGTGCCTTGTCCTTTTCCATCATGTCACGCAGCACCTTGATTTCCTCAGGTGTCGCGTGGCGGGCGGCAAGACGGGCAGCCAGACCTTCCAGTTCGCCACGCACCACGTAGAGTTCCGACAGTTGCGAATGATCAAGCGACGCCACGATCAGCGAGCGCCCGTCGCGGGTCAGCAGGGACTGTGTCTCAAGCCGCTGCAAGGCTTCGCGGATCGGCGTGCGGGAGACACCGAAACGTTCCGCCAATTCGCTTTCCACCAGCCGGTCACCCGGTTTGTAAATATGACTGTCGATCGCCTCGAGAATAAGGGTGTAGGCGTCTTTCTGTGGTCCACGGGTGTCTTGCATGGGGCGTCCTCTGGGTCTTGCGTTGACATTACGCCTGTAAACCCCGCGCAATCAAGGTAAAGCGATTGCCTCGCCGCAGGCGCCGCCCTAGGTTCGCGGCATGGTCGCACAGTATTTCGCACATGTTGAAACATGGGTCTTTGACCTCGACAACACGCTCTATCATCCGTCAGCAGATCTGTTCGGACAGATGGACGTGCGGTTCTCGGCCTATGTGCAGCGTCTGACAGGATTGGATGCAGAAGCGGCACTCCGCCTCTGCCATGACTACTGGGACAGGCACGGCTCCACTCTGATCGGTCTGATCGAGGATTATGACGTCGATCCAAACCATTTTCTGGCCGATGTGCATGATATCGACATCTCGCATCTGGAAGAGGACGAACGGCTGGTCGCCGCCCTGCGCGGGTTGAAGGGCCGCAAGATCGTCTACACCAACGGCTCGGAAAACCACGCCAAACGTGTATTGGCCAAGCGCGGCCTCACCCGCGAGTTTGATGCGGTCTATGGTGTCGAGCATGCGGATTTTGCCCCGAAACCGACCGAGATCGCCTTTTCCCGCGTCTTTGCCAAAGACGGTGTGGACCCGGTCAAAGGGGCCATCTTCGAGGACGAGGCCCGCAATCTGGTCGTGCCGCACGCGCTGGGAATGCGGACCGTGCATGTCCACCGCGAGAAAGGTGAACATGATTTCGTGCATCACCACAGCGATGATCTGACTGATTTCTTGTCGCAGCTCGTGCGCTAGCCCTTTCCGCCACAGGCACTGCGGCATATGTCTGGGACATGGAACGCAAACACACCGATATCGTAATCGCAGGGGGCGGCGTCGCCGGTCTGACCGCCGCAGCTGCTTTTGGCACCGCAGGGTTCAACGTCATCATAGTGGACCCGACCCCACCGGTGACCGTCGGTGATCAGGAAGGCTCTGACCTGCGGACAACGGCATTCCTGCAACCTGCGCAAAGGTTTCTGGAGGCCGCATGGCTTTGGCCGAAACTGGCGCCATTCGCCGCCCCTCTTCAGGTCATGCGGATTGTGGATATCGGCACGGGCGATCCTGTGACGCGGGACTTCAATGCAGCCGATATCTCTGACCAGCCGTTCGGCTGGAACCTGCCCAACTGGCTTTTGCGGCGCGAAATGGTGGCACGACTTGCCGAACTGCCGAATGTTGATTTCAGGCCCGGTGTCGGATTTCAGGCGATGCTGGCGCGCACGAGCGAGACCATCGTGACCTTCAGTGACGGCACGCAGGCGTTTGCCAAGCTGGTGATTGGTGCCGACGGGCGGAACTCGGCTGTGCGTCAGGCGGCGGGCATCACCGCCAAGACAATGCGCTACGGTCAAAAGGCACTGACCTTTGCGGTTACCCATGAGGCGCCACATGACAATATCTCGACCGAGATCCACCGCGCAGGCGGACCGTTCACACTGGTCCCCCTGCCCGACCACGACGGCCGACCATGTTCGGCTGTTGTCTGGATGGAGCGCGGGGCCGAGGTAAACCGGCTGGCCGCCCTGTCAGAGCCAAAGTTCGAGGCCGCGGCCCTTGACCGGTCCGGTGGCCTCTATGGCTCACTCAAACTGGTGACACGCCGCGGGGTCTGGCCGATCATCAGCCAGATCGCCGATCAGATCACCGCGCCACGCACGGCCCTTGTTGCCGAAGCGGCCCATGTGATGCCCCCAATCGGGGCACAGGGGCTGAATATGTCATTGCGAGACCTGTCCTGCCTTCTGGACCTCGCCACAGCACAGCCCGACCAACTTGGCGCGCCTGCCATGCTCGACGCTTACGCGCGCAAGCGGCATCCAGACATCAAACTGCGGATCACAGGGATCGACGCGCTCAACCGCGCCTCAATGGCGGGCAACCCGCTGGCACAAAGTCTGCGGACCAAGGGGATCGAGGCGCTTTACGGGGTCGCTCCGGTGCGCCGGACGCTCATGCAAATGGGCCTTGGCGCAACCTAGAGCACGCGGTCCAGCACCGGCAGCAGGCGATCCAAGGTGCCCTGTACGTCATAGAGTTTGTCCAGACCGAATAGACCAATGCGGAACGTGCGGAAATCTGCAGGCTCGTCGCATTGCAGCGGCACGCCAGCGGCAATTTGCATCCCTTCGGCCACGAATTTCGACCCGTTCTGGACATTCGGATCATCTGTATAGCTGACCACGACGCCAGGCGCGCCAAAGCCCTCGGCAGCAACGGATTTGATTCCCTTTGCCGCCAAGGCCGCGCGGACCGCATTGCCGAGGGCCCATTGCGCCTCTTTCAGTTTCTCGAAACCGAACTCGCGGGTTTCCAGCATGGTGTCGCGGAAAGCGCGCAGACCATCGGTCGGCATAGTTGCGTGGTAGGCATGGCCGCCGTTCTCATAGGCCTGCATGATGCTGTGCCATTTCTTAAGATCAACGGCGAAGGAATCCGATGTGGTTTCAGCCATGCGCGCCAGAGCGCGGTCCGACATCATCACCAGACCTGCGCTCGGGGTCGAGGACCAGCCCTTTTGCGGGGCGGAGATCAGCACATCCACGCCCGTCGCCTTCATGTCGACCCATGCGCAACCAGAAGCAATACAGTCCAGCACCATGATCGCGCCAACCTCATGGGCCGCGTCAGCAAGGGCGGTGATGTAGTCATCCGGCAGAATGATCCCCGCCGAGGTTTCGACATGCGGTGCAAAGACCACATCCGGCTTGGCTTCGCGGATGGCCGCAGTCACATCTTCGATGGGTGCCGGCGCAAAAGGCGCACGGGTGTCGTTGCCCGCCTGCCGCGCTTTCATCACGGTTGTCTTGGCGGTGAAATCACCCGCGTCGAAAATCTGGCTCCAGCGATAGGAGAACCAGCCGTTACGGACGACAAAGGCATGGGCCCCTGCCCCGAACTGGCGCGCCACGGCCTCCATGCCATAGGTGCCGCCACCAGGTACGAGAGCCACGGCATCAGCGTTGTAGACCTCTTTCAGCATGGACGAGATGTCGGTCATCACGCCCTGAAAGACCTTTGACATGTGATTGAGCGAGCGGTCAGTGAACACGACCGAGAATTCCATCAACCCGTCGGGATCGACTGCCTGCTGTCCGTTGTCCATGACCATCTCCTTGCCTTTGTCACGTCAGGCTTAGCAAGCCACGCGACAAAGGCAAAGGGTTCAATCAGCATACCCAGAGATCGATGTCCTTTCCGGCATCCGGACCTGCAAGCGCATCGGCAAAAATCGTCCGGTTCCGCCCGGCGTTTTTGGCCCGATAGAGCGCCTGATCGGCTTCCTGAATTGCCATCTCGATATCCTTGATCCGGTCTTTCAGCGATCCACCGATCGACACGGTGACCCTTAGGCGCGTTCCGTTGAACTCGAACGCGTCGTCTTCGATCGTCTGGCGCATGCGCTCTGCAACTGCGAATCCGCCCTCTTCGGATTGTTCTTAGAGAAACACGATGAACTCTTCCCCGCCAAAGCGGCAGACCAGATCGTTGTCTCGGACGTTTCTGCAAAGGAGGCTGGCGACGCGCGCAATCACCGCGTCGCCCGCCAGATGGCCGTTGGTGTCATTGACTGATTTGAACTTGTCGATGTCGATCATCAGCGAGATGCCAAATGCCTCAGGCGTCTTGCGCATACGCGCGAAAAAGAAATCCCGCGTCGCGACGTTGGTCAAGCGATCGCGATTGACCAGCTTCTGCAATTCGTCAGTCAGAAGAGCGGTGCGGCGGTGCTGAACCAGAAACGCCGAGGAAATCACTGCTGTCACAACGATGGTCGCCAGCACTGCTCTCGGACGGACCAAGCCGCGGATATCGGGTGGATAATTGATCTCGACATGCAGCAGGATCAAGGCAACCGCAATCGCCACTGCAATCAACGTGCCCATGACCACGTGAATTGGTTTTCGAACGCTCAACAACAGCCGCACTCACCGCTAGGGATCGGGTGACTGCTAACCGCAAGCTGTTAAACATTGCCTAATGAACGCCGCTAGATCGGACCCGGCCTGCGTTCATCGCTGAGCAGGACATTGGCCTCGACATCGCCCACCCCGGGCATGGTCATGATGCGGCGGCGCAGGACCCGTTCGAAATCTGCCAGATCGCGCGCCACGACCCGCAGGCGGTAGTCATAGAGACCCAGCACATGATCCACGGTCTGCACCTCGGGGATCGCGCCAATCGCACGTTCGAAATCCTCAAGGCTCACGCGGCCCTTGGTGGCGAGTTTTACTCCCAAAAAGACCGTCACACCAAAACCGACCTTCTCTGTGTCCAGCAGCAACTCCCGGCGCGCGATAATTCCGGCCTCTTGCAGGCGCCGGATACGCCGCCAAGTCGCTGGCTGGCTAAGCCCCAACTTGCCTGCCAACTGGGTCGTCGATTGATCCGCATTGGCCTGTAGGCTGCGCAGGATCGCGCGGTCGATGTCGTCGATTGTCATAGTGGCAGGCTCTCGTCCGACTTGACCGTCGCGACGGTCATCAGCGCCTCAATATCGGCGATATGCGGCAAGGGCAGCACGGCCTCGCGGTAGATGCGCTGGTAATGCGGCAAATCGCGCGCGATCAGTGAAAGGCGAACGTCAACGCGCCCCAGAAAGGTCTGGATTTCGATCACCTCGGGCACCTCGCGGGCAGCGGCGATGAAGTCATCAAAGGCGCGGGCCACAGTCTTGTCGAGAGTGATGCGAAGGCTGACCGCGACGCTATACCCCAAGGCGCGCCAGTCGATCACAGCACGGCTGCCGCGCAAGACGCCGTCATCGCGCAGACGGTCCAGCCTGCGGCCCACCTTTGCGGGTGTCAGCCCCACGGCCTCGGCCAGATCGGGCACGCCGCGCGCCGGATCGGCCTGCAAAAGACGTAAAATTCTGCGATCAACATCATCAAGCATAAAAACCGATATATTCAGTACATGTACGCATAACAATCATTATTATTTCAAATAATCGCGGAAACCGACACTCACAAATCACGTTGTGACCGCTATAAGAGCGCCAGAGACATCGTCAACCAAAGGACAAAGACAATGCGCGTATATTACGACCGCGACTGCTACGTGAACCTGATCAAGGACAAGAAAGTCGCCATCCTCGGCTACGGCAGCCAAGGCCACGCCCACGCCCTGAACCTGCGCGATAGCGGCGCGAAGAACCTCGTCGTCGCTCTGCGCGACGGCTCGCTTTCGGCTGCAAAAGCCAAGGCAGAAGGTCTGGAAGTTATGGGCATCGCCGAAGCGGCAGCATGGTGTGACCTGATCATGTTCACAATGCCCGACGAACTGCAGGCCGAGACCTACAAGAAATACGTCCACGACAACCTGCGCGAAGGCTCCGCAATCGCATTCGCACACGGTCTGAATGTCCACTTCGGCCTGATCGAGCCCAAGCCAGGTGTTGACGTGATCATGATGGCCCCCAAAGGCCCCGGCCACACCGTGCGCGGCGAATACACCAAAGGCGGCGGTGTGCCCTGCCTGGTGGCGGTCCACAACGACGCATCGGGCAAGGCGATGGAAATCGGCCTGTCCTACTGCTCGGCCATCGGTGGCGGCCGCTCCGGCATCATCGAAACCAACTTCCGTCAGGAATGCGAAACCGACCTCTTCGGCGAGCAGGCCGTTCTCTGCGGTGGTCTGGTTGAACTGATCCGCATGGGTTTCGAAACTCTGGTCGAAGCCGGCTACGAGCCTGAAATGGCTTATTTCGAGTGTCTGCATGAAGTGAAGCTGATCGTCGACCTGATCTACGAAGGCGGCATCGCGAACATGAACTACTCGATCTCGAACACGGCCGAATATGGCGAGTATGTCTCCGGCCCACGAATCCTGCCATACGCTGAAACCAAGCAGCGCATGAAGGACGTCCTGATCGACATCCAGACGGGCAAATTCGTGCGTGACTTCATGCAGGAAAACGCTGTTGGCCAGCCGTTCTTCAAAGCGACACGCCGTATCAACGACGAGCACGAGATCGAGCAGGTCGGTGAAAAGCTGCGCGCCATGATGCCTTGGATTTCCGCCGGCAAGATGGTCGATAAGTCCAAGAACTAATGTCTGGGACACTTCCGGTCTGACACCAATAGAACGGGCATCCAGTTGGGTGCCCGTTTTGCCTTGGGGACACCCCCCGAACCTGCCAGGGAGAATGAACATGATCGCCGTTATTTTTGAGGTCTACACAGCCGAAGGCCAGACCGACACCTATCTGGAACACGCCGCCCGCATGCGCCCGATGGTCGAGGATCACCCCGGATTCATTTCGGTCGAAAGGTTCCGCAGCCTGACCGACCCCGACAAACTCTTGTCGGTGTCCTTCTTCGAGGATGAAGAATCGCTGAACGCATGGCGCAACCGCCCCGCGCACCGTGCCACCCAATCCGCAGGTCGCGATGGGATCTTTGACGACTATCGTTTGCGTGTGGCCGAAGTGATCCGTGACTACGGGATGCACAACCGAGAACAGGCTCCTCTCGACAGCAAGGACAGACACGGGTAGCGCTAGGAAATGACCCAGCAACCGACTCTCTTCAACTGGCTTTCGATCGTTGCCCTTGGCCTTATCTGGGGCGGGACTTTCATGGTCGTGGCCATAGCACTTGAGGGCTATGGCCCGCTGACGGTTGCCTGTGCGCGGGTCACGCTGGGGGCCGTTGCCTTGGTCGGTCTGATGGTGGCTCTGAAGCGGTCGGTTCCCAAACTTTCAGGGCGGCTGATCAAGTATCTCGTGATTATCGGATTGCTGAACTCGGCCATTCCTTTCGCGCTGCTCAGCTGGGGCCAGCAGTTCGTGCAATCCGCCTTTGCGGGCATCGCAATGGCCGCTGTTGCCCTCTTTGTCTTGCCGCTGGCACATATCTTTTCGGACGAGCGCCTGACCTTTCGCAACAGCATCGGTGTCGGGCTGGGGTTTCTCGGGGCCGTTGTGCTGATCGGGCCCGGTCTGATGCGGCTTGGCTCTGGGATGGAGCCTTGGGGTCAGCTAGCCTGTCTCGGTGCCGCCTTCTCCTATGCTGTAGCAAGCATCATGACGCGGCGTTGTCCGACGATTGATCCGATTGCCATGGCCACCGCAGTTCTGGTCGTCGGCGCAATCGCCCTGATCCCTGCTATGTTGGTGTTTGAAGGATTGCCTGCTGTCGAAGAACCGCGGCCGACCATTGCGATCATCCTCCTCGGGCTGATCCCGACTGCCTTGGCAGCATGGCTCCGGATTTCGACGATCCGCAGCGCCGGATCGGTCTTTATGGCCCCCGTAGGGTTTCAGGTGCCTGTCTGGTCAATGATCTTTGGGGCGCTGGTCCTCAATGAAGACCTGCCGCTGCGATTCTTCGTGGCATTGGGTCTCATCCTGACGGGCCTCGCCATCAGCCAATGGAAGAACCTGCGCAAGATCGCGGGACTTTAGGAAGCGGCCTCGACCTCGGCGACGATACCGTCGACAATCTCGCGCAGCAGCGCATCATCCTCGCATTCCGCCATCACGCGGATCAAGGGCTCGGTCCCCGACTTGCGGATCAATAGACGACCCGTGCCGGTCAGTCGCGCTTCTGCTTCGGCAATCGCTTTCTGCACGGAAGCAGCCCCGAGCGGGTCCTGCCCCGCTGCATAGCGGACATTCTTGAGCATCTGCGGCACGGTCTCGAAACTGCGGGTCAGCGCACTCGCGGGCTGGCCCGTCTCGATCATCGCGGCAAGGAAATGGAGCCCCGCCAAAAGGCCGTCCCCCGTGGTGGCATAGTCGGTCATCACAATATGACCCGACTGTTCACCACCAAGGTTCCAACCGCCCTTGCGCATCGCCTCGACCACATAACGGTCGCCCACGGCTGTCCGCTCCAGACGCAAACCGCGCCCTTCAAGATATCGCTCAAGGCCGAGGTTCGACATGACGGTGGCAACCAGCGTCCCGCCGTTCAGCCTCCCCTGATCCGCCCAACGCCCGGCCATCAGGGCCATCAGTTGGTCGCCATCGGCCACCTTGCCGGTCTCATCAAGGATCATCACGCGGTCGGCGTCACCGTCGAGGCAGATGCCCACATCGGCCCCTTCGCGGCGGATCACTTCGGCCGCGAGGTCGGTATGGGTCGAACCGCAGCCATCGTTGATATTGTAGCCGTCCGGAGACACGCCGAAAGGGATCACAGTGGCGCCCAACTCCCAAAGCACCTCAGGTGCGACGCGGTAGGCCGCACCATTGGCGCAGTCGATCACCACCTTCAGCCCGTCCAGACGCATCCCTTGCGGAAAAGTCGATTTGACCCGCTCGGCATAGCGGAAGCGGCCATCGTCGATCCGTTTGGCGCGGCCGATGTTTTCGGCCTTCACAGGAAGGATTTCGCCGTCGATGATAGCTTCGATTTCCTTTTCGGCTGCATCGGACAGTTTGAACCCGTCCGGGCCAAAAAATTTGATCCCGTTGTCATGGTGCGGGTTGTGGCTCGCGGAAATCATGATCCCCACATCCGCCCGCATTGATGTCGTCAGCAGTCCGACCGCAGGTGTCGGCACCGGACCGAGCAACAACACGTTCATGCCCGTACTGGTCAGCCCCGCCGTCAGCGCGTTTTCAAACATATAGCCCGAGAGCCGCGTGTCCTTGCCGATGACGACGCGATGCCCGTTCGAGCCGTCATTGCGGAAATACCGCCCAGCCGCAGCACCGATCCGCAGGGCCATCTCTGCCGTCATGGGATAGCTGTTCGCCTTGCCCCGCACGCCGTCTGTGCCAAAAAACTTGCGCGTCATGTCATTGCTGCTCCGCCAATCGCCCATTCCAGATCAAGGGCTTGTTTGGTGGCAAAGATATCGTGAACCCGCAGGATTTGCACGCCCTGACGTGCCCCGAAGAGCGCGACGGCAACCGACCCGCCCAAGCGGTCCGCCGCATCCTGCCCCCCGCCAATGGTGCCGATAAAGCGCTTGCGTGAGGCCCCGAGCAGGATCGGGCAACCCAGCCCGTGGAAGATGGCGATACCGCGCAGGATCGTCAGGTTGTGCTCCAGCGTCTTGCCGAAACCGATCCCGGGATCGACGATGATCTGGTTGCGGGGAATGCCCGCCGCCTCGGCTGTCGCGACGCGTTCTTCAAGGAAGTCGTAGATATCGAGCAGCACGTCATCGTATTTCGGGTCCTGCTGCATGGTCTCGGGTGTGCCCTGCGCGTGCATGATGCAGACGGGGGCCTTGGCTGCGACCGCGACGTCGAGAAGGGCCGGATCATAGGTGAAGGCCGCGACATCGTTGATGAGAGAGGCCCCGGCATTGATCGCGGCATGGCCCACGGGGCCCTTGCGCGTATCAATCGAAATCGGCACGTCGCTGTCGCTGCGAATAGCCGCAATCACAGGGGCCGCACGCGCGATCTCCTCCTCGACCGGAACAACTGCCGCGCCCGGGCGCGTGCTTTCGCCGCCGATGTCGATGATGCTCGCGCCTTCGCGGATCATGGCCTGCGCATGGGCAATGGCCGCCTCGGGTTGGTCGAAAAGGCCGCCGTCAGAGAAACTGTCCGGCGTGACATTCAGGATGCCCATCACCTGCGGTCGGCGCATATCCAGCCCGCAAACTGGCGCACGAGGCGCAATGAAGCGGTCGAGGACCTCTTTCGGCAGGTCACCTGCCATGACTTTCTTCTGCCCCGCGCCCCGCTCGTGGATCACCGCCTTGTCAAACCAGCAAAGCCCACCTGCCAGAGGGAAACTCTGCGGGGTGGGCACCTCGCCGAAACGGAGGATGGGCCGGTAGTAGCGTGTCATGGAATCGTGGCTTCGGTTGCTGGCAGGGAGCGGACGGGAACTTCTGTCTCCGGCGCTTCTGCCCCGATGACAAGAAGCTCTTTCGCTTTCATCTGGGCGGCGAACCAAGCAACCAGCGCAACGGCGTCGCGCGGACTGGCAGAGGGTCCATCCACCGCGTCAAGCACGATCTTGGACGGTGCCCAGATGCAGGTCTGACCATTCTTCATTGCCCAGTCGAGTTCGGTGCGTGTCCCGACCACGATCAGGCGCTGGTCATGCGCTGCCAACCGCCATGCGTTCTGCTCGATAGCCAGCAGGTCGATCCGCCGCTGGGCCATCGCGTTGCCCACCTGAGGTGCCGCCACATCATCTGCGCCCACGCAGATGATCAACGGCGCGTCACGGGAGACAAGCTGGTCGATCCAGCCTGACAGATAGGGCGAGGCAATCGCGGCATTCGACAGATAGGCAACGCGGGGATGCGGTGCCTCGACATGTTCCTGCCCGGCACGGCTGACACCATCGCGCGCGCGGACAATCTCGACGCCAAGCGCAAAGGGCCCACGGTCCAGCTTTTCGATGCGAACAAAGACACGCTCGGCCTGCGGTTCCATCAGGATGCGTTCCGCCACTCGCGCTGCGAGGGTTTCAAGCAGATTGATCCGCTCTGCCTCAAGCTCGATTGCGATCGCTTCGGTCACTTTGTCGTAGGAGAGGATCCGGTCCACGTCATCATCAATCGGGCCGGTGTTCGGCATGACCTCGACCACGACATTGAAGCGGACGCGCTGCATCTTGCCGCGTTCCTGCTGGAAGGCCCCGATCTCGACCTCGACGACATAGTCGCGCAGGGAGATCCGGTCGCAGGGCGTCTGGCTGCTGGCTTCTGCGCGTTCAGATGGGTGCGCAAAGGCAAGGCGAATTTCATCAGTCATGCGATCGTCCGGCTGGTTTTCAGTCTGGTCCGAATACAGAAACGCGCTCGACGCGACAAGCGTCAGGCGCGACAGGCTTGGCCATCAGACCGACTTACATCGATGCTGTGCGCACCGGCTGGCGGTAGAAGTAATGCGAACCAATGGCAGCAGTGCGCGGAAAGCGCTTGGCCCAGGATGGGCTCACGGCCTTGGTGTGGTAATGTGTGGCACCACCGGTCAGCGCGCGCGGCGCACCTTCCAGCAGGATCGCGGCAACTTTGCCGACACGCTCCCATGCGCGCGGCTCGCTGATCACTTCGGGGTTGCCGTCACAGGTATAGGTGAACTGGCAGGCATAGCGGCGGCCGGTGCCCTGATTGATCACGCCGCAGAGCGTGTCAGGGTATGCGTCACTATCGACGCGGTTCAGGATCACTTCACCCACCGCGAACATACCGCGGATCGTTTCCCCCCGCGCCTCGAAGTAGAGCGCTTCGGCCAGGCATTCCCACTGCTCGCCACCTTCCGCGGCAGGCAAGGACGCCAGAAAATCACGATCATAGATTGTGCTGCTCTCGGTCTCGAGACCGCGCTCTTCGGCGGAAGGCAGGCTTGTCAGAAGGCTCAGGCGGCTGTCAGGCACAACGGCCAGCGCTTCGCGTTCTTGTCCCAGAATGGCGCTCAAGCGGCTTGCGAGCACCTCGTCTGCGGCGGCTGGGAGCGCGCCAAGAGTTACTGTTGCCGCAAAAACTGCGGACATAATCGTCTTGATCACTTTCATTTTTCCCACCCAGGAAAAGCGCAGTATAGCCCTGCGCCGGCGAGGGAGTGATTAGAACATGGATTGCGTTTGGTCTACCCCTTCATTGGCGCACAGGCGCATATGTGCTCCCCCATGAGCGCATACCACTAGGTATGGTATATAATTTGCAGAAGTTCACGGAATTGTTGCGAAATATGGAACGGGCTTATTTGCCCAAACGGTCTGCCAAAGCCAATTGCGCCGCCGTCAGGCGCGACACGGGCACCCGAAATGGCGAGCAAGAGACATAGTCAAAGCCTCTTTTGCGGCAGAAATCGATGGCCGCGCGGCTGCCGCCATGCTCGCCACAGATCGACAGAACGATGTCCGGGTCCGCCTTGCGGCCACGCTCGGCCCCGAGCGAGATCAGCTCGCCCACCCCCTCGATGTCGAGCGTGTGGAACGGGTCTTCGACATAGACACCCTGCTTGACGTAGGACGACATAAAGCGCCCCGCATCGTCGCGCGACAGACCATAGGTCATCTGCGTGAGGTCGTTTGTCCCGAATGACAAGAAGTCGGCGTAGCCGGCAATGTCCTGCGCGCGCAGACAGGCGCGCGGTGTCTCGACCATGACCCCCAGACGGTAGTCGAAATCCTCGCGGGTTTTGGCGCGCACGGCATTGGCAACCCCATCGACACGGGCCTTCACCAGTTCGACTTCGCGCATGGCGCTGACAAGTGGGATCATGATCTCGGCTGAGATGACGATCCCTTTCTTCTGAACCGCCACGATCGCCTCGAAAATGGCGCGAGCCTGCATTTCGTAGATTTCGGGGATCGCGATCCCGAGGCGCACGCCGCGCATGCCGAGCATCGGGTTGTATTCGGCGAGAGCATCAACCCGTTCGGTCACTTCGGGCAGCGGCAGGGCAACCTGTTCGGCCAGATCACGCAGACCGGCCTTGTCGGAAGGCAGGAACTCGTGCAGCGGCGGGTCAAAAAGGCGGACGCAGACAGTCTTGCCGGCCATGATCTCGAACAGCGCCTGAAAATCGGCGCGCTGCATCGGCAGCAGACGGTCCAGCACCTCGCGGCGGTCGTCGCTGTCTTCGGCAAAGATCATCTCGCGCATGACGCCAAGGCGGTCACCCTCGAAGAACATATGCTCAGTACGGCAAAGGCCGATGCCTTCGGCGGCAAAATTGGCGGCTGTCTGGGCGTCAGCAGGCGTATCGGCATTGGCGCGCACGCCGATGTCGCGGAAATCATCGGCCCATTCCAGCAAGGTCTGGAAGGCACTATCAAGTGCGGCCTCGACCGTCTTCGGCTCGCCCAACAGGACCTGTCCCGTGGTGCCGTCCACGGTGATCACCTCACCGGCGGCAAAGCTGCGACCATCAGGAGCGACAATCTTGCCGGACTTGCGGTCGATGCTGAGGTCTGCAGCCCCCACAACGCAAGGCAGGCCCAGACCGCGCCCGATCACGGCAGCATGGCTGGTGACACCGCCACGCATGGTCAGAACTGCCGAGGCCGCGTGCATCCCGCGGATATCTTCGGGGGTGGTTTCGCGGCGGACCAGCACGCAAGGCTCGCCGCGCGCGGCACTCGCCTGCGCCTCGGTGGCCGTCAGCACAATCCGACCCGAGGCCGCACCGGGGCTGGCGGCAATCCCCTGCACAATGATGTCGCGCGGGGAAGTCGGATCAATCTGGCGGTGAAGCAGCTCTGACAGCGCACCGGGTTCGACGCGCATCACGGCCTCTTCGCGCGGGATAACATTGTCCTCGGCAAGCGCCACGGCAATTCGGACCGCGGCCCGCGACGAGCGCTGGACCCGCACCGCATCCAGAATGCAGAGCTCACCGTCCTTCAGCGTGAACTTGACCTCCATCTCCTCGCGCAGACGTGTGCGGCAGAGATCACCATAAGACACCAGTTGCGCGAATTGCTCGGGGCAGAGGTCTTCGAGCGCAGGCCCGCGTGCATCGCGCGTCAGATAGAGCGCACCTTCGGTATCAGGCCCCACACCACGCGCACCCGCAAGATGCGAGCTGACATAGCGGCCGATGATCTTGGGCAGGCCCGAGGTACCGTCGACAAACTGGATAACCCCCTGCCCGCACTCGCCACGCCCCGTGCCGGAAGCCATGGCCTGCACAACCAGACCGAGCCCCGCATCGGCAGGCGCGCCCTTGGCCTGCCGCAACAGGCGGGCCGTCGTCCCGTCCCATGCGCGCGCCATGGAGCGCAGCACCTCGGCCAGCTGCGTTTCCACATCCTGCGGGAACGGCTCGTCGGTCTCGTATTCGAATGTCGCCATCATCGCCGCTAGGCTTTGCGCGTCGGCAACGTCCGGCATGTGGAATTCGTCAGGGTCGAGGCGCGCGACATGGACCGCATAGGACTGGATGAAGCGCAGATAGAGTTTGGTCGCCGTTTCCTCGCCCAGCCAGTTGATCAACTCGGCGTAGCGGGCGTCGTTCATGCCCACATTCAGGATCGCCCCCGGACCGCCCCAGTCGGGGTCCTGACTGGACGGGCGCACGGACAGGAGCGGCGCATCGCCGAAGGGGGCCAGCAGTTCGTCCATATCCGGCAGATTGCCGATGGCCGCCTCGTGCACCGCATCAAAGGACAGCGCGACCGTGACGGGCACGGGCATATCCATGCGGATCAGCCGCTGCAGGCATTTCGCCCGCCCGCCATGCACCGCCGGCGACATGGCTGCCGTCGGCGTGATCAGGGTCAGGGGCTTGTAGGTCGTCTGTTGCTGCACTGCGGCACCGTTTATTGCGTGGGTGCAGCATAGGGGAAAGAACGCACCCCTGTCCAAGGAAGTTTACAGAGTTTGTGTCTAACCCTCGATTTTTGTCAGATCGGCCACAGAAAGACAGATCGTGCGGATCCGTGACAAAAGGTTCAGGCGGTTGCGGCGCAGGATTTCGCTGTCTGCGTTGACCTGCACATCCGTAAAGAACGCATCAATCGGCCCGCGCAGGGCGGCCATCGCGGCCATCGCGGTCCCGAAATCCTCGGCCTGCATCGCCAGTGCGATCTTGGCTTCGGCGGCGTCGAGGGCGGCGAAGAGGTCTTTCTCGGCCTGTTCCTCGGCGAATTTGATGTCGGCCCCGAAGGAGTATTCGACCCCGTCCTTTTCCTCGGCCTGCGTGAGGATGTTGTTCGCCCGCTTGAAACCCTGGATCAGGTTCTCGCCATCGTCGGTGGCGAGGGTCGCGGCGAGTGCCTCGGCGCGTTTAACGAGGAGGGTGAGGTCGTCGTTGCCGGGCGTCGCACCCACTGGCGCGCCCTGAATAGAACTGATGCAGGCGTCGATGATGTCGTGACGGATGCCTTTGTCGCGGAGGAAGACCTTGAGGCGGTCGTGGAAGAAGGAGAGGAGGTCATGTTGCGGAATAGGAATGCCGCTCTCAATTTCCCTAACCGACAACGAATCTAGGAGCGGATCGGTCACTTCTGCAATCTTGAGCCCAGTTTTCTTCTCAAAGAGCTCGACCGCAGCCGCTTCTTCCTTTCCAGCGCGAGATGCAATTTGTTCCCAAACTAATTGCTCCGCATTCAAGCTGACTAGAGAATCTAGGTCGATACGCAACCCATTCTCCAGCACCAACCGAATAACCCCCAGCGCCGCACGCCGCAGCGCAAACGGGTCCTTGCTGCCTGTCGGTTTCTCGTCAATCGCCCAGAACCCCGTCAACGTGTCGATCTTGTCTGCCAAAGCCACGGCGACCGAAACAGGCGCAGTCGGCACGTCATCGGACGGGCCCAGCGGGGAATAGTGCTCAAGGCAGGCTTCCGGCACGCCGTCGTCGTGGCCCGCTGCCTTGGCATAATAGCTGCCCATACGCCCCTGCAATTCGGGGAATTCATAGACCATTTCGGACGCCAGATCGGCCTTGGCAATCCGCGCGGCCTCTTCCGCCAGATCGGGCTTGGCCCCAACGTTTGGCGCAATCTCGCGTGCCAATGCCGCGATACGTTCGATCCGCTCGGCCTGTGATCCCAGCTTGGCGTGGAAGGTCACATTGGCAAGCTGATCCGTCCACGCCTTCATGCCCTGCCGTTCAACCGTGCGCAGGTCGTTTTCCCAAAAGAACTTCGCATCCGACAGACGCGCCGACAGCACCTTCTGGTTGCCCGCCAGAATGGTCGCGCCGTGGTCGGCGGTTTCCATGTTGGCGACGGTCACAAAGCGCTCGATGCGGCCCGTCTTGGGGTTCTTCACCGAAAAGAACTTCTGATGCTCTTTCATCGAGGTCTGCAGCACCTCGGGCGGCAGGCCGAGGAAATCCACGCCGATCTGCCCGATCAGCACGACAGGCCATTCGACCAGCCCCGCGACCTCGGCCAGAAGGCCCTTGTCCTCGACCACTTCGAGCCCAAGCGCAAAAGCCTGATTGGTGGCGTCATTCCAGATGGTTTCAGCCCGCTCGTCGGCGCGCAAGATCACATGCGCGCGCTTTAGCTTTGCTTCGTAATCATCAAAAGATGTGACCGAAAATGCATCCGGCGCAAGGAAACGGTGGCCCCGCGTCGTATTGCCAGATGAAATGCCGTCTAAGTCCAGTGGCACAACCTCGGCTCCGGCCTCATCGATCAGCAGGCAGATGATGGAATGCAGCGGGCGCACCCATTTGAGGCTGCCCGCGCCCCAGCGCATCGACTTGGGCCATGGGAAGTTGCGGATGATGTTTTCCAGCACCTCGGCCACGATCTCGCCCGCCTTGCGGCCCGGCTTTTCGATCACGGCGAAATAGACCTGCCCCTTTTTGTCGTCGCGGATTTCAAGGTCCTCCATGGCGACGCCTGCCCCGCGCAGGAAGCCTTCCACGGCCTGCTCGGGCGCGCCAACCTTCGGCCCGCGACGCTCCTCGCGGACTGCCTTGCTTTCGGCGGTCAGCCCCTCGATCGACAGCGCCAAACGGCGCGGCGTCGAAAAGGCAGCAGCGCCCGCATAGGTCAGACCCGCCTCGACCAGCCCGTCCGTGACCAGCTTGCGCAGGTCTTCGGCGGCTTTCCCTTGCATCCGCGCGGGGATTTCCTCGGAGAAGAGTTCAATCAGAAGATCAGGCATCGGTTCAGTCTTTCAAACTGTTCGTGGCACTAAGGCCAATAAGGGTGAATGTCGGGACGGACAACCTTCTCGGCAGCGGCGCGCAGGCGCATCACTTCCGCCCAATGGTCGGGACGATAGACTTCGTGGGTTTCCGCATAGAGTGTGTCGATGTCGTAGCGGTCGCAACTTGAGACGATCTGGCCGGGCAAAGCGATCTCGCAACCTTCGATATCCATTTTGACGATACTGATGGTGCGCCCGATCTCCGCCAGCACATCGTCAAAGGCACGCACATCCACAACTGCCGTATCAGGGCTGCTGTGATCGGACGTGGGCAGGATACTTGACCCCCAGGAGATTTGTTCCGGCGTGGCACCATCCATACCGTCCGGCAGCCGCCGCAGGGTGTGACGGCCAGCCTCAAGCGCAACAGCCGCATTATGGAGAACCACGTTCTGAAGATGGTCTACATTCTCTTTAAGTATCTCGAAGGTCTGCGGGTCAGGTTCAAAAGCGTGAACAGTTGCCCCTGTCTGTGCCAGCTGTCGCGTTACACGACCGTAGTTTGCGCCGAGATCCAGACAGAGATCCGCTATGGTCAAAGCGGCCAGACGCTGTTCGAAATGCTGCAGCGCACGGTGAGTGTGGACCGTTCTCAACCGTCTGTTGGCACGCGTGCCGATGCGCGGCCCCAACCGGACGCAGACAGCGTCCACCCGTTCTTTCAGGGTTGCGGGCCGGTAGATCGCCATTAGTTCAGGCTGTCAGGCGGAGTGGGGCAGCCCGCAGGCGCCGGATCACCGTCAAAGACGACCTCGCCACATACATTGATCTGGTGCCACGCATATCCGCGACCATCGGGATAGACAGCGACGACGCGGTCGATCCCATATTGAATGTTCGCAACGCCCATAAAGACCACCGCGTCAGTGCGGATATCGGCACCAATTTGTTCTGCGTCAAAACAGTCAAACCAGCCGGGGGCGACACGCGGCTCGGCGTTCTCGATGATCTGGTAGGTCTCGGTCAGCGTCGCAAGGCTGATCGGCGTGGTGAAACAGGCGCGATAGCGCAGCGGGCTGGAGATCGCGTCAATGGCGTCGAAATCCTCGACCAGGAGCGGCTCGGGCTGCCCTGAGGTCACCGAGGTCATCACCACCGCATCGGGGGATAACTCCACTTCTTCATAATAGGCATAGACCTGCTGGTAATACATCAGGCCGCCCGCAATTGCTCCGGTCAAAAGCATCAACACAATGATCACCCGCGCCATCAGGCCGCCGCGCCCCCTGCTTCGGTCTGCACAAAGGCATCCGCGCAGGCTTTGGCCAGCGCGCGCACGCGCCCGGTATAAGCCTGCCGTTCAGTGACCGAGATCACGCCGCGCGCATCCAGCAGGTTAAAGACATGGGACGCCTTGATGCACTGGTCATAGGCGGGATGCGCCATGATGATCCGCTTACCGGTCTTTGGGTCTGCTGCGGGCATATCCAGAATGCGCTGGCACTCGGCCTCGGCATCCAGAAAGTGCTGCAGCAGCACGTCGGTATCGGCCACGTCAAAGTTCCAGCGCGAGTATTCCTGTTCTGTCTGGCGGAACACATCGCCGTATTTCAGCGCAATCGGCGCATCAGGATCGTTGAACGGCATATCCATGACGTGATCGACGCCAAGGACATACATTGCCAGACGTTCCAGACCATAGGTCAGCTCGCCCGAGACCGGTTTGCAGTCGTGCCCGCCGACCTGCTGGAAGTAGGTAAACTGGCTGACTTCCATACCATCGCACCAGACCTCCCAGCCGAGGCCCCATGCACCCAATGTGGGGCTTTCCCAGTCGTCTTCGACGAAGCGGATGTCGTGGACCGATGCGTCAATGCCGATCGCCTTGAGCGAGCCGAGGTAAAGCTCCTGCAGATCAGGCGGGCTCGGTTTGATGAGCACCTGATACTGGTAATAGTGCTGCAGGCGGTTCGGGTTCTCGCCATAGCGCCCGTCGGTGGGGCGGCGCGAGGGCTGCACATAGGCCGCAGCCCATGCCTTGTCACCCAGCGCGCGCAGGGTTGTGGCGGGGTGGAATGTTCCCGCGCCCACTTCCATATCGTAGGGCTGCAGGATCGCACAGCCCTTGGCCGCCCAGTAATTCTGGAGCCGCAGGATGATTTCCTGAAAACTGCGTGGTTTTTCCGACATCTGAACCCTCATCGCTGTTGGGCGTTCAATAGGGCGTGCCGCCCGAAGGGTCAATTAGGCAACGGGTGCGGATTTTCGCGGGTGCAGCACCTCTGAACGCCACGGCGGGCTTGCCTTTTTTCATGCGCGGGGTAACCCAAAGATAAAGGTGAATTTACTTGAGGCCATTATGCTCCGTTCCAGCCTTGCTGCGCTTTTTGTTCTTCTCAACACGGTGGCAGCGCATGCGCAGGACAGTTGGTGGGTCCAGATTGCGGCCCGCCCTACCCTTGCCGAAGCAACCGAATTTGCGCGCTCTGCGGCCACGCGCCTGAGCGGGATCAACGGGTTCTATCTGGGTAACGACTTCTATGCGATTGCCATCGGCCCCTTCGACCGCCCCGAGGCCGAGCGGACGCGCCTGCGGCTTTTGTCCACCGCTGCGATCCCGAGCGACAGCTATGTGACAAGCGGCGGCACTTTTGATCGCCCGTTCTGGCCCGTCGGTGGCGGCATCGCCACGCCTGCGCCTACCCCCGCGCTGGCCCCGACACTGCCAACAGCCCTGCCAGACGAGACCGTCGGCGAGGCCCGCGCCTCTGAAAGCCTGCTCACCCGGACAGAGCGGGAGCAGCTACAAGAGGCCCTGCAATTGGCGGGATTCTACGATTCCGCGATTGACGGTGCCTTTGGCCGTGGCACGCGGGCCGCAATAGAGGCGTGGCAGATCGCCAACGCCATGGAGCCCACAGGCGTTCTGACTACCCGCCAGCGGGCCGAACTCTTGCGGCAGTTCAACGCTGTGCTGGATGCGCTTGACCTGCAGATTGTCCGCGACGAAGAAGCAGGCATCGCCATTCTGATGCCAACCGCCAGTGTCGGTTTCACCGAGTACCTCCCACCTTTCGCGAAATACGAGGGTACAGGCGAAGCGCCTGAGACCCGTGTCCTCCTGATCTCGCAGACCGGTTCCCCTGATACACTGAAGGGGCTTTACGAGATCATGCAGAGCCTCGACATTGTGCCGTTTGACGGCCCCCGCTCGGTGCGTTCGGACCGCTTCGTGATCGAAGGCGCCGATGACAGCATCATCTCGTATACCGAAGTCCGGCTGGACGGCGGGATTATGAAGGGTTTCACGCTTGTCTGGCCCGCTGACGACCGCGCGGCTTTTGATCGGCTCTTGCCCGAAATGCAGGCCAGTTTCACAGCATTGGATGGAGTCCTTGACCCAGAGATCGTACCTGTTTCCGAGAACCAGTCGATTGACATGATCGCAGGTCTGGAAATCCGGCAGCCACAACTGTCACGGTCGGGTTTCTATGTTTCAGGCGACGGGGCGGTCTTGACCACCCTTGATGCGATGCTGAACTGCGACCGCGTCACCGTGAATGCGGAAGTCGAGATGAGCGTCGTTGCGCAGAGCCCCGAATTTCAGATTGCCCTGCTCACCCCGATCGAACCGCAAACGCCCCGCGACTTTGCTCGCTTCGCAGACAGCAACCTACGCCTGCGCAGCAGCGTAGCAGTTGCCGGATTTCCCTATGGTGGCGTTCTGACTGACCCGACGCTGACATTCGGAACGATTGCCGACCTGCGCAGCCTGACGGGAGATGTGCGGCAGCTGAGGCTGGACCTGACGGCACAGGAGGGCGATGCTGGCGGGCCAGTCTTGAACGAGTCGGGACTTGTGCAGGGAGTGCTGCTAGAACGCGCCTCTGCTGACGGTCAGATCTTGCCAGAAAATGTCAGCTTTGCCCTGAAAGCCACTGAAATTGCAGAGTTTCTCTCCGAAGTCGGAATTCAGGCCGAAATCGCGGTCGATGCCCCGGCTCTCACGCCGGTTGCGTTGACACGTCAGGCATCTGACTTGGGCGTGCTGGTCAGCTGCTGGTAAAGGCAATATCGGCGCGCAGCCGGATCATCGTTGGCACATCGCGTGCAAAAGCGGCAGCAAGGGCAGGCGCCAGATCGTCCAGCGTTGTGGGTTCCACTGCCGCTGCGCCATAGGCTTCGGCCAGTTTCAGGAAATCAGGGTTGCGCTGGATCACTGCATTCGGTGCGATCTGGGCGCGGACCATACTGTTCTCGATCTCGCCCAGTTTACCATTGTCCCAGATGATGATGGGCAGGTTGAGCCCCAATTCGACAGCGACCGCAAGTTCCTGCACGGTGTATTGGAAACCGTAGTCACCCAGAATGGCGATGACAGGTTTCTCGCCCACCCCGACCTTGCCTCCAATCGCAGCAGGCAGCGCATAACCCAGCGTGCCAAAGCCGTAGGGATGGTGCCAATGGTTCGGGCGGTCCATCGGATAGACCTCTTTCGCGGCATAGGCGAATTGGGTCATATCAGAGAAGATCATCGTGTCGGCTGGCAGCGCGGCTTTGAGCGCGTCGACAACGGGCAGGATACCGGGGCGTTCGGCGTCAAGCTGCGCACGGAACCGCGCCTTGACCCGCACAACCTCTGCCGCGTCCCAGCCTGTCTTGGCGGGCTCATCCTCCATTGTGATCAGCGTATCCAGCAGATGCCCGTAGGCCCCTGCGTGAATTGGCATATCCGCCTTGTGCCGATCCGACAGCACTTCGGGGTCAAGGTCGATCCGGACGAGTTTGGCGCTATGACCCAGCGCGTCGCGCCAAAGGTCCACCTCGGAAAGTTCGGTACCCACGGCAATTACCAGATCGGCCGAGCCGATGATATCGGCACTCTCCGGACGGGCGAGTATTGCTCCGAAGTTGAGCGGATAATCGGGAGAAATCCTCCCCCGTCCCGCATAGGTGGTCATCACAGCCGCGCCCACGGCCTGCACCATCCGCGCCACCTGATCACCCCCCGTTGCAGCACCAAGGATGACATTGAGATTTCGGGCCGCCCCACCACCAAAGATGAACAGCGGGCGAATGGAGAGGCGCAGCAACTCGCGCAGAGGTTCTAGCCGCAAAGGATCAGCTTCGTCGGGCGATCCAACGGGCCAGTCCGACGCTGCTGGCGCGGCGGGGGCCTGTGCCTCAAGCACCGATATCGGCACCTGAATGTACTTGGGGCGCGGGCGCCTTGTCTGGAACTCGGTCAAAGCGCGGTCAATGAGGGCATATGCCGCCCCTGCCGTCTTGGCTGTCACCGACCAGTCGCAGACGGTGGCCGCAGCCCCCTCCTGATCCTTCATCTGGTGAAGCTGGCCGCGTGTGGCTTCGGTTTCATCCAGCACCGAGGACAGGACGAGCATCGGCACGCTGTCCGAATAGGCCTGCCCCATCGGCGTCATGATATTGCACAGCCCCGGCCCCGAGATCACATAGGCAACACCAGGCTTGCCGGTGGCGCGGGCATAACCATCAGCCATAAAGCCTGCCCCTTGTTCATGGCGCGCCAGCACATGGGTGATGCCGGCCTCTTCGATGCCGCGATACATCTCCTGATTATGCACGCCAGGGATCCCGAAGATCGTCGAGACACCACGGTTCTTGAGCATATGCGAGATTTGCGCACCAAGCGGGCGGGTCGCCATGTCAGTTCCTCCAGAATTTGATCGACAGGATGGTCAGGACCACCATGATTTCCAGACGGCCCACGAACATCGCAATCGCGAGGATCCACTTTGCCGTCTCATTGATGTTCGCATAGTTGCCTGCTGGCCCGATCTCGGTCCCAAGGCCGGGACCGATATTCGCCAGAGCTGCCGCCGCGCCGGAAACCGATGTGATGAAATCCAGCCCCGTCAGCCCCAAAAGCACCGCTGTGATCCCCAGCGTCAGGATAAAGGCCACGAGAAATGCCATGACCGAATTCATGACATCATCCGAAATTGGCCGCCCCTCATAGCGGGGTGTAAACACCCCATGCGGCGAATGGATCTGGCGGATCTGGCTTTTGATCGCGGCAAAGACGAGCTGGTAACGGAAGACCTTGACCGAACAGGAGGTCGATCCGGCGCAGCCCCCTACCAGTCCGACCCAGAAAAAGATCACGGTCGGCAACGTGCCCCATTGCATGTAGTCCGCGCTTGAATAGCCCGTGCCGGACATGATCGACGCCACATTGAAAAGCGCCTCACGGAACGCGACCTCGGTCATGACACCTTCTCGGCCCCAGACCCATGCGGTGATGAGCAGGACGCAGGCGGCAAGAATGGCGATGAAAGTGTGGATCTGGGTGTCGCGCCAGATCGGTTGCGCCGATCCTGCAAGCAGCTGCACGTAGCGCACGAAGGGCAGTGCGGCGAGGACCATGAACAGGGTGCCCACGTAATGCGCGCCTGCCCCGTAGCCGCCGAAGGACGAGTCGTAATTTGCCATCCCGCCCGTCGAAACTGTCGTCATCGCATGGACCACAGCATCAAAGCCAGCCATGCCAGTTGCCACATAGGCAAGCGTGCAACCGACCGTCAGGCAGACATAGATCACCGAAATCCGGCTTGCGATCTCACCGGCCCGCGGGAGGATCTTGCCCATCGTGTCAAAGGCTTCGCTGCGGAAGATCTGCATGCCGCCCACGCGCAGTTCAGGCAGAAAGACCATCGCGACCACGATGATCCCGACCCCGCCGAGCCATTGCAATATGCCCCGCCATAGCTTGAGCCCTTCCGGCAGGTTATCGATCCCTACCAGAACCGTCGCACCGGTCGTCGTCAGCCCCGACATGGCCTCGAAGAACGCGTCCGTAAAGCCCGCCTCGGTTGCGCCAAGAACAAAGGGAATGGCCCCGAAGACCGGCAGCATCAACCAGACCAGCGAGGTCAGCAAGAAGGTCTGTCGCAATGTGAGCCCCTGCGTCACCCCGTTCGAACACGCCGGCGCAATCATGCCACCGGTGACCACAGTCACCACCATGCTTTCGAAG
>CAXQAV010000036.1:0-3574 GCA_964221795.1 Luminiphilus sp.
ATCGATTCCGCGATTTTGACCTGCACCTCGAAGCCCAGAATGAAAGCAGTCAGAAACTCTTCTGCTGTAATGTCAAGGTGTTCGCCCAATGCATAGCAAGCTGACAAGGGCTGCACCGTAGGGTGGATCAAGACAGAGCGATCCGCTTCTTCGGAAAGCGCAGTATCGTCGTAATCCAATGCGTGACCAGACATACCATTGATCTGTGCGGCAAGATGCACCGGCACACGCATGGAATCCCGCCCCAAAGTGCGGGCTTGCTGCGCACCTCCGTTTTCTTTCGCGAGATCGCGCAGAATGGTTGGCGCAGGTTCCGGCGAACCGGCCATCATGCAGGCAGTACCGTCCACGATGCAGCGCTTGGCGATCTCTATGGTTTCTGGTGGCAGGTCCGCATAGGTGGTCTCGGCAACGAACTTGACCAGTTCGTGGGTGACGCCCTCTTTGATGGTTTCGATAGCCATTTCTCGTTCTCCTATTGAAGAGGCCAGGGGAGATTTACAAAGTTCTGAAGCAGGCCGGTCGGATAGCGCAGCGTCAGCTGGTGGGAGATGATCCCGAGGAAGAGGACAAAGCCCGCCCCGCCTAACAGGGCCTTCCACCAGTCAAGCTCGGCCGCTTTGCGCAGGAATAAAGTGATGAAGGTTGCGATGCCGAGCACGAACCCAACGACTCCGGACCACAGCAGCATCACAACCAGCATTCCGATGTAGAATTCAGCAGAGCGACCGTTTTCCGGCGCGTTCTGACGCTCTGCGTCGTAGAAGAATTCCGACGGGGCCCTCTTGAAGATCATGGCGCCGACGATCGGCACAAGGAACGCCAGCATGCTGGCAGAGGCCACAATCGGGAACAGCCCTGTCAGGCGGTTAAACTGCCAGCCGTTCTGCATGACATAGAGTGCAAAAGCGATGATCCCTGCGATGAAGACCCATTGCGGCCCTTTGTGAACGTGGCTGTGCGGTCCTTCGACGGTCAACGGCTCGTTACTTGTCTGCTTGAAGAACACGGCCAGCGCGATGGAACCGACTGTCAGTGCCACAAGGATCTGTACGATCGGACGTTCCAGGAACGAGGCGCCGTAGAGTGTGACGGTCTGATAGACCGATGATTCCACACGTTCGGACAGAACGAACCCGATGAGCAATGCCGGGCGAGACCAGCCAAAGCGCTTCATGTACACCGCCAGCACGCTCAACAGCAGCAAGGCAATCAGGTCGCCCCAGTTCCGCGTCGCCTGGAAAGCGGCAAAGAAGATGATGCCGATCATGAAGGGAGCGATCAGAGTATATTTGATCGTGGTGATCCGTGCGATCTGCGGTGCAAGGAAGAAGCAGAACCCTGCCCCCACGATGTTTGCCGCGGCAATGGACCAGATCATCAGGTAGACCTTGTCCATATTGTTGTCGATCATATCCTTGCCGGGCTCGATCCCGATCAGAACGAGTCCGCCAAGCAAAATGGCCATGCTGCCGGAACCTGGGATGCCCAGCAAAAGCGTCGGCACCAGTGCGCCGCCCTCTTTTGCGTTGTTGGCGGATTCAGGTGCCACGACGCCGCGCGGATCGCCAGTTCCGTAGGTCTCCCGGTTCTTGGTGGTTTGCACGGCGTGACCATATGCGATCCAGTCGACCACGCTTCCGCCCAATCCGGGCAAGGCGCCGACGATAGAGCCGATCATTGAGCAGCGCATCGAAAGCCACCAGTTGCCGGCCCAATCCTTGAGCCCCTTCAACCAACCGGTTGCTTCCAGCTTGCCGGTCTCCGAAATGCTGGACTGCCGACGCAGAAGGTTCACGATCTCCGGCGTCGCAAACATTGCAAGGCCCACCACCACCAGCGGCAACGGGTCCAGAAGATAATCTGAGCCGAAAGTCCCACGCTGCACGCCGGACATGGGAGCCGCGCCCAAGGTGCCCAGCAAAAGCCCAAGCGAACAGGCGCCAAGCCCCTTCCACAAGTTCGCACCTGTCAAGATGCCGACCATCGACAACGCCAGGATAACCAGCATGAATTGCTCGCCGAACCCGATTTGCAGGATGATCGGCTTAGCCAGAAAAACCGCGAAGGAAAGCACGAATGCGCCGAAAATTCCGCCGAATAGGGAAGAAACAAAAGCGATGGAAAGCGCCCGGGTGCCTTCGCCACGCTTGGTCATCGGAAAGCCGTCCAGAACCGTCGCCTGGGATCCCGAAGTTCCGGGGATGCCCATGAGCACCGAAGGGAATGTATCTGAGGTTGTGGTCACGGCAACCAGACCAATCATCATGGCCAGCGCCGCGCTCGGCTCCATTCCAAACACGAGCGGCAGCAACAGTGCCAGGCCCGCCGTGCCACCGAGACCAGGCAGGATTCCCACCACCAGCCCCGTCACCACTCCTGCCACAAGGGCCATCATGGTTTGCAACGTCGTCAATTGGGACAACGCCAAGAGAGCAGCTTCCGACATGTCGAATTTCCTGTAGATTTCTTGTCTGGTTGTCGACCTCGCGCATCGCGGTGACGCAAAGCCTCAGGCGACCAAACAATCAGACAGACTTGGGTGCTTAGAGAGAGCAGCGCCGCAGGACGCTGCCCTCAGGTGCTGAGGATCAGTTGAGTTTGGTATCGAAACGTTCCCGAAGGAACCCGGCAACCCACTCTCGCACCTCTGGATCAAGCGCGGTGCCGCCGGCCAAAGCGCGCTGGGTCTCGGCGCCGAAATTCAATGGCATGGTACCGATTTCGCGCGGCAATGCAGCAGCGACATCCGGATCAGCAGTGACGGCCTTCAACGCGTCAATGTAAACGTCACGGATATGGTCCGGAGTACCCTTCGGCAGCATAACCGCCTTGGACAGCATCACTTTGGCGTTCATAAGGGCTTGCTGCATCTCATACGCCGGGCCTTCCGGTGCTGCTCCAGTAACAGCTTCGTAGAATTCCGGAAAGGTCGGCACATCCGGCAAATCCGGGTCGCGCTGCAAAGCACCGCTTTCATCGATCACCCCGTAGCTCCAGACCGGGTTCACCTTCGGGTCATCGCCATAGTCCTTCAGATAGGACCGCGTGTTATCGGTGTTCATATTCATTTCGCCGCGTTGGAAGGCGGCTTCGGCATCCTTGGACGACAGGCCGAACAGGTAGCGCGGCTCAACGCCAAGCATCTCCATGGAAACGAAATCCAGAAGCTCGGCAGAAAGCGGTGTTTCTGTACCAAAGCGAATATTTGCGCGTTTCAACGCTTCATAGTCAGCCATCATGTCGGCACCTTCGAGACCGATGTCTTCACTGATGGCATAAAGGGTGGCGCCCCTGGCAAAACCGGCGACCGCAACCCATTCGTTCGGATCGTAATTGGCCACGCTGGAGCCCAGCAGCACCGGCAGCAGCCCAGATGTGGAGGCCATGATTAGCATGGTGCCATCAGCCGGGGCGTTGGCGTGGAAATCGTTGGAGGCGGTCACCGACCCGCCGCCCGGCTTGTTCAGCACGATCACATTGGGATTGCCCGGCAGATGTTCGCTCAGCTTCGATTGAAGCACGCGGGTAAGGCGATCGGTACCGCCACCTTCACGGAAGCCTACGAGCCACG
>CAXQAV010000037.1:0-5103 GCA_964221795.1 Luminiphilus sp.
CGCTAGTGATTATTTTTCGGTACCGTTTCTGGTACCTGTGTGCGGGACGTTCATCAGCATCGCATTGCTGGCCACTTCACTCCTTTGAACCTGGCCATACCTGCTTTGCCGCACGGTCACTAAGGGATGCCACTCAGACAGGCTTCGCTGTATCGAAAATACGTCCGAAGAGAGCTCAAACCAGATCATCTCTCCGAGATGTGGACAAGTAGTTTCCAACTAATCTGAGCCGCTCCTGGGGGATGCTACGCAGGGTCTTTCCCGTTGAGACAACACATTCGTGACTTCGTGTGTGTATTATGTTAAGAGTGCTGGGCGGGGTAGTTGATGCTATACCTGCAATCTGCTGGGGCAATTTCATAGCAATAAGCCGACCGAGCCCATTTTAGATAAGGGAGGGGTTGGTATGCCCACATTCATTATCCAGGCAATTTACACACAGGACGCGATCAAAGGTCTCGTCAAGGGCGCCGTCGGTCGGCATGTGGTCATCGCAGGACTTGTCGAGAAGGCAGGCGGCAAGCTGAAAGACATGTATATGACGACCGGCGAGTATGACGTCATTGCCATTGCCGATATGCCGGACGGGGCAAATGCGATTGCCGTAAATATGGCAATAGCAGCCTCGGGAGGTGCAGCGAAGTTCAATACTATCCGTGGATGGAGCCCTGAAGAGTTTGAAGGCATCGCAAGGCAGGCAGCCGAATTGACGGGCGCCTATACACCTCCAGGTGGCTAGGTTTCGCCTTCTGAGAACAATGCCCGGTGCCGACGCTGACATTGCCGAGGCCCCAGGCGGCAGAATCACCAACTTGGCTGAAAGGGGTAGATATAATGATGATTGCACGCTGGAAATTCACCGCCGTATTCGGACGCAAGCAGGAAGCCATTGATCTAATCAAGCAATGGAACGAGCAAATCGGCTCGCAAACCAATCTTGATGTCTCGAAAGAGCGCATCTTGTCCGGGTCCGTCGGCGTAAGCGAAGGGCTTGTTGAAAGCGAGCTTCATATCGCAAACCTGACGGAATTGGATGATTTCTTTACCAAGATCAGCACGATCCAGATGCACAAAGACTGGGGCAGGAAGATGAGCGAGGTGATCGTCTCAGGCTCAACCAAGTGGGAGGTCTTCCGCGTCGTCTAGGTTCGATCAGATCGATGATGCGGGCCAATCATTCCGATTCGACTACATTAATAGGAGGAAAGTGCTATGTCTCCCGAACTTCGTACGAAAACTGCGATCGGTCGCTCAAGTAACTACTTCGAAATCATGCGCACGGTCCTTTTTGGATTTGTTGCAGTCGCTGCCATCATTGAATTCGGTGCCGATGGTTATTCGGCGCCTCTTGCGATGATTATCGTGGCGCTGACGGCATATGGGATCCTCGCCGGAGCTGCCGCGATGAACGATCTTTCAGCTCTCAGAGATGATCTGGATGAGGAAACAAAGGCCCGCAACTACGGCCAAGCGCTGGCGTCGCGGAACTTCTCTGCCTTGAAAGCGATCTCGGGAGTGTTGATCGGGCTGACCGGTTTGGCCGAGCTTTACGCCCTTTTTTCATGAGTGCGGATATAGCTTCCTTAGCTATCCCCAAACCTGGGGGAAGAACTGTGTTGAAGTTACTGTGGGCAAACGATGTGTCGCACTTGCTGTGGCCAACACATTGATTCCAAAAACTGTGTTCGACACAGCATTTCAGCACGCCAAGTGCTTTTTCAACGCACGGCAAAACTGTGCGATGAGTGTGTAACGCACTAAGTGAAAACTGTGCAGCAGCTAGTTTATTGATTTTGCTTTGAAAAATGGTTCCCGGGGCGGAATCGAACCACCGACACGAGGATTTTCAATCCTTAGCTCGGCCAGAACGTGTTCAATACAAAACGCGACGGCTGAGCGCCATGTTTGAGCGGAGAACGGAAGTAGGCCAAACCCGTGGCAACGATCAAGCAAAAGAAAGTTGCCATTCGCTTGTAGAAAGACAGACCTTCGAGCGTTACCGCAAACTGATTGCCCCGTACAAATTCACAATTGCTCCGGCCAAAATTAGGACCACAAACACAACCACTGTTCGATGCCAGAATGCTGCCGACGGACCGCTTCCTTCGCTGGCAAATTTCGCAACCGACTTGTCGTCGCCTTCTGTGATTGTTTCGGCTCGACCTCTTCCACCCGCCTTCAGGGCTCGAGGAATTACGAAAGACTGAGCGACGATCGCGGCGATAGCTGCAAGACCTGCGCCTATTGTCGCGATGTTTCCGCCAACAATCCACGCAAGTATGAAAAGAAGAATGGCAGCAATGCTGTGCGTCCGAAAAAGTAACTTTGTCAGGCGCATCTGAATGGGGACAAACTTGTCTCTGCCGATTGACGAAATGAGTGCCGGAGACTGAACAAAAAAGAACCAGATATTTGCACCGATCAAGTAGCCTGCAACGGCGAGTTCGAGGGTCAAAAGCATCTTCAAAAGGCTTCCTCCAGCTATCGGAAAGGTCTGAGTGCGGGTTTGCCTTTCTTCACATATCTACATGAACACGAGAGTTTAGATAGTGGGGTGCCTATTGAGCCCATTCCGGATCGACCGCACCGTACTCAAAGCGGTCATTTCAGGCGGCTTCCAAACCACATTCTTCTGAACAAATGGTCTTTAAGGAAGAATTGGTGGTAGATCGCCGCCAAGACATGCAGGAGCAGCAACAGCGCGATAAGCGTTGCCAACATGCCGTGGACAATTCGCGACGGGTAGATACCGAAGTCCTCAGGTAGGGGTTCACCCGAGCCCCCAAATACAATGCTAGGTAATTCTGCCAAGCTGGCTGTGACGAGGCCTGAAACCGCCATGGAGATGACAAGGACATAGAATAGCCAATGGGTCGCCACACCAAGCTTGTCGGCTAGATCGATGCCGCTTGATGCATGTGGCGGTCTGTCAGAGAAGATCCGTGTGATCAAGCGGATCAGCATGAGCAAAAGAATGGCAATTCCGATACTCATGTGTGCTTGTAAGGCTACCAGCTTTTCGGGGTCATCATTCGGGATTTCAGTCAAGCGGAGGCTGCCGAACACCAACGCGATGATGATGAGCAAAGCGATGAGCCAGTGCAGTGCTACGAGCAGCGGGTGATAGCGAGTCATCGTTTCCTCCAAGGGGTACGTGCAAAGCCGAGATTAGTGGCAATCGCCCTTATTAAGAAGAAAAAAGCTCCTTCGACGAAAAAGCTAGGCATTTAAAGCCGGTGTGTATCCGCTTCGGGATCGAGCCTGCCGTCCGCTACGCAGAACATTAAAGCCCGCTATCGGGGTATGAGCGTGGCTTCGGCTTGTTTGGGCTTGGTGTGTTTGAAGACGGCGCCAAGTTTCTGTGTTCCAAGAGTAAGTTCAGTTACTATGTTCAAGTTACTGTGAGGCAAACGCTGTGTTCCACTTGCTGTGGCCAACACATTGATTCCAATCACTGTGTTCAACACAGCTTTCCTGCCATCAAAGCGCCCATCAACGCACCGCAAAACTGTGCGATGAGTGTGTAACGCAGGAAGTGAAAACTGTGCGATGGCTACTATGCTGATTTTGCTTTGGAAAGTGGTGCCCGGGGGCGGAATCGAACCACCGACACGAGGATTTTCAATCCACTGCTCTACCCCTGAGCTACCCGGGCACGGGAAACACGAAATGCCTCGCGTTTGGTAGCGGCGTTGTAGACGCGAGGGATGGGGGTGTCCAGAGGGATTTATGCGAAAAGCGGTGGTTTCTGAGGCTTCGCGGGGACTCCGAAAACAATGCGGAAAATCAACCGCCTGACAGCGCCCTGCACAGCCCTAATGCGGTGTCTCGCGTGCCGCTTCCTGCAGGGCTGCATCAAAGTCTTCGTCATCCTCCAGTGCGTCCGCAGGAATCGCATAGGCCCCGGTCAGCCACTTGCCCAGATCCCTGTCCGCACAGCGCTTTGAACAGAACGGACGGCATTCCTTGACGGTCGGGCGGTCGCAGATGGGGCAGGACATCAAAGACTCCTCAGCAGGGCTTTCGGCAGGGGCGCGCGCTCGCGTTTGCGCTGCAACTCGAAAAGGCCCATCGGGGTCCAGCCGACCAGCGAGGTCTCGATCGGGTCGGTCTTGAAAGCGGCGCGCAGCGATTGCTCAACCTGTTTGCGGTGGGCCTTGGACATGGAGACAAAATCGACGCTGATCTGGCCTGCCAGCCCGCGCAGGCGCAGGGCGCGGGGCAGGGCGCGGGCCGCGGCGAGGTTTGCTTTCAGGGCGGCGGCAGGAGATGTGTCATTGCCGGTATTGACGTCAACCGCCACAAGCGCGCGGGTGGGCTCGACATACATATTGCCCCCGTCAAGCGGTACATGCGAATCCTCCAGCATGACCAGCTGATCCAGAACACCCAGATCCGCAAAGGACCCGGCCTCGGTCGCCACCTGCGCAGGCCGCGTCCATTCGCGCCACGCAAGCGCATGGGGGCCGTCGCCTTCGGTGAGCGCCTCGGGCTCGGACCCTTGCGCATCCCCGAGCACCACATCGGCAAGCGCGGTCATGGCGGCGATATCCTCGGCGATCTCTTCCGCCGATACGGTCTCGCATGAGGACCGCAGGATCAGCCCGTGGTCGGACTCATGAACCTCATGCGTGATCGCGAGAATCGCATCGCGTTTGTCATCGTCACCAATCTGCCGCGAGACATTCACACCGGGTTTGCCGGGGGTAACAATCGCATAGCGGCTCTTGAAGAGGACGCGGTCAGTGACGGGGATCGCTTTGCCGCCCTCGGCATAGCCTGTCACCTGCACCAGCAAGGGCTGGCCGGGACGCAGCCCTTTGCCTTGGCGCAGAAACGCGGTCTCGCCTTCTGGCAGGCGCAGCATCATGCCGCCTTGCCCTTTGATCGGGCGGTCACAGATCGCGCGGAAGATCGCGCCGGGGCGGGGTGCATCGACATTGTCGATGAGGATGTCGTCCAGTTTGCCGTCGACCATGAGGGCCGCGGCCTCCACATCGCCGATGTGGTCGAGAATGATCATCAACCACCAGCGCGCCGGTATCCAGTTCGGCGACGAGTGTCTTGAAGACCTGTTCGGGTGGCAGCGAGAGCTTTTCAGCG
>CAXQAV010000038.1:0-6808 GCA_964221795.1 Luminiphilus sp.
CGCAGATCAAATCTGGTGACCCGAATGACTCAAAAAGCGTAAAACTTTTTTCTATGAAGCAATCGACACTGTTTTTATCTAAGAGTTTGCCGATAAAGTAGTCACTTCAGTCACTAAATGAAATTACACCCGAATGAATTTGTCGGGCTAATACTGAAGGACCATGTGCCATGAACCATGGTCCCTTTTAAAGGGGGGGGGTCTTTGATATTTTGGTTACTATCATTCGTTTTTTGCACAGTAACCCCTCTTCGCGGGACTGCATAAGTTATTTGAATTGGTCTTTCCAATCTTTAGTTAAATGACCCTGGGCCACGGCCCACTGCTCAATCTCTTTCAGCTCTGCTCTCACCTGACGACCGACCTCGGCCCTGTGCTTGGCCTTCGCGCGTTCAGTTTTTGTAGTACGACCGTGAGAAGTATGCAAAGCAGCAATTTTATCACGGCCAACTTGGGTGCGAGGCCCAGTGCTTTTGCCGCCGTGCCGAGTGCACCTGCCCGTCTGTTTCACTGCTGGACGCTGACATTCACCTCCAACCTTGGTCCTTGCACCGCAGCGAACGCCGGGCCAATTTGGCCCGAAACGCGTCTCTAGGCCAATTTCGACGCTACCTTTTGTTAACATTCCAAACACCCCTATGTGAGTGTTATATTATAACACATTAAAGAGCACTGTTCGAGGGGGCACGCTTAGTGGAAACCTCACATACAGCTTAACCGCAAGGTGGATGATCTCAGGGCTGGTGTTGAAATAGCGAAAGGATACAGGATCGGGCATGTCACAGAAGTTAATTTCCAAGATGCTGTCGGGCAAGGCGGTTTATTCTGACAGTGCCCAGGGACGGGCGTGTTTCTTAATCTCAACCCAGCTCGCTGAACCAGGCTGCAACCCGTGCTGCTGCGCTGTTCTCGGTCAGAGCCTCGTCGTAATATACGAAATACCCCCGATCAGACACGAGCTGAACATCGGACACTCGCACCAAGGCACCTGTTTCAAGAAAATCCTCAAGCAGACCGGCCCAGCACAAGGCGATCCCCTGTCCGGCAATGGCCGCGTTGATCACGGTGGCGTAGCTGTCGAACTCGATTGTCTGCAGTTTTCGGGTTGTCGGCACGCCCGCTGCCGCTAGCCAGGCTTTCCAATCGTACCAACGCTGGAAGGAATCCGCCAAAAGCAGCAGCCGCGATGACTGAATATCCAGAGGATCAAGATTGGGGTCGCGATCTTCCAGGAAAACCGGCGCACAAACCGGGTAGACTTCTTCGCCCAGAACCTTGCTGCTGGTCAGCCCGTCCCATGCGCCAGTTCCGAAACGGATAAGCACGTCAAAATTTGAGGCAGCGCCCCGGTAGTCGCCGGTCATGAAGCTGAAATTCAGCTCGGGAAAGGCCGCGCGCAGGGTCTGGAAACGGGGCAGTAGCCAATACGTCAGGAAACCGGGATCGGCGGCGATGGTGAATTTCCTGTTGCCCGCGCTTTCGCGCAGGTCGCTGATCGTCGTCTCAAGACGGCTTAGACCGCTGCGCAGCACATCGAACAGTGATATGCCCTCGGGGGTCAGTTGCATCGGTTTTGTCGTCCGATCAAACAGGGCGACCCCGATATCTGCCTCAAGCATCGCCACCCGGCGCGAGATTGCGGGTTGCGAGACATTCAGCTCGCGCGCGGCGCGGGTGAAGGTGCCGTGACGGGCCGCCGCGTCAAAGGCCAGCAGGCTGGAAAAGCTTGGCAGGGATGCCGACATCATAACCTCATCGTATGGTGTCATTCGCTTTTTCAGAGTTTCCTTCTGAAGTCAATTGTCTAGGTTTCGCTTTCAGCGCAGATGGAATCACCAGCGCGTCGCAACGACCTAAAACTCAACATGGAAAAGACACTATCATGCTGAAGAAACCAGAGCACGTTCTTGATCCGCTACTGAAACCCCGCTCGATCGCCATGATTGGCGCGTCGCGTAAACGGAATTCCGTGGGCAATGACATGATACGCAATCTTATGCCCAGCGGCTTTAGTGGCAAGGTCTATCCGATCAACCCATCCTACAACAAACTCTATGGCTGGCCCTGCTACAAATCCATTGCAGACCTGCCGGAAACCGTGGACATGGCAGTGCTGTCCGTACCCAACCGGGTATTGGAAGCGGTCGTGAAAGAGGCCATCAGCGCGGGTGCGCGGTCTCTGGTGATCTTTGCCAGCGCCGAGGAAGAGGGCGAAATCGATGACCGTCTGCGTGATCGGGTTGCCAAGCTGGCGCGGGACGCGGGGGTGCCGGTTTGCGGCGCGAACTGCATGGGCTTTTTCAACCCGATCCACGGGTTGCGCGCCTTTACCGCCTTTCACCCGGAACCGATTGCAACCGGTGGTCTGACCTATATCGCGCAGTCCGGCTCGTTGCTGCAGGCGTTGCTGTTCAACGACGAACGGCTGCGGTTCAATCTGGCGGTTTCGACCGGACAGGAGCTGGTGACAACCGCAGCAGATTATCTGGATTATGCGCTGGAGCAGCCGGAAACTAAATGCGTCGCGCTGGTGCTTGAAGCCATCCGCGATCCCGAAGGCTTCGTGGCCGCGCTGAAAAAAGCCAATGCGCGCAACATTCCGGTGGTGGTTCTGAAGCTGGGACGCACCGAGGCAGGCGCCAGCTTTGCCCTCAGCCATACCGGCGCGATTGCGGGCGATGCCGAAGTGTACGAGGCATTGTTCCGCCGCTTCGGCGTGATCAGCGTGCGCGACCTAAACGAACTCGCCGCGACTGCCCTGATGCTGTGCTGTGACAAGCCGCTTGCGCCGGGTGGAATCTCGGCCGTGCTGGATTCCGGCGGTGAGCGCGAGTTGATCGTGGATGTGGCCTCGGACGAGGGCGTGCCCTTTGCCGAGATCAGCGAGGCCACCAAAAAGGTGCTTGAGGCCAATCTGGACCCCGGCCTGACACCCGAGAACCCGGTGGACGCCTGGGGAACGGGCCGCGATTTCGAGGCTGTATTCGAAAACTGCCTGCTGGCGCTTTTGGCCGACGAGGACACCGCCCTGGGCATGTTCGTCGCTGACCTGTCCGAGGAACTGGACCTGCACGCGGGCTATGTCGAGGTCTGCCAGTCGGTTGCGCGCGCCACCGACAAGCCGCTGATCGTCATGACCAACTACAGCGCGTGGAGCCACAGGAAACACGCGGTGCGTTTGTCTCGGTCCGGCATTGTTGTGCTGGATGGAACGGTGTCGTCCTTGCGGGCCATCAAGAACGCGATGACCTATCGGGACTTCGTGGCGCAGAAAGATGTGGTCGAGGAAGATCGCCCGGAAAACCCACGCGCCGGTTACTGGCGTTCGGTCTTGCAGGGCCGTCAGGATGCGCTGACCGAGGATGAGGGGTATTCCCTGCTGCGCGACTATGGCATCCGGGTGCCGGAATTTGCCATCGTGACCTCGGCGGACGAAGTTGCCGAGGCGGCCCGCAAGGTCGGATTTCCGCTGGTTGCCAAGACCGCCGAAGCCGGCATCCTGCACAAAAGCGATGTGGGTGGGGTCATTCTGAACATCGCAAACGAAGAAGAGGCCATCGCAGCCTATGCAACCCTTTCCGCCAATCTGGGACCGCGCGTATTGCTCAGCGGCATGGCCAGCGGCGACGCCGAAATGGCGCTCGGGCTGGTGCAGGATGAGCAGTTCGGCAGTTTTGTCATGATCGCCTTTGGTGGCGTCTGGATTGAAATCCTCAAGGACAGCCAATTGTCGATGGTGCCCGTGAACGCGGATGTCGCCAGCCGCCGGATCGCCGACCTGAAGATGGCAAAGGTGCTGGAAGGCGTGCGCGGGGCCGACCCCTGTGACGTGCCCGCCCTGATCGAAACCTATATCCGCTTTGGCCATCTGGTTGCAGATCTGGGCGAACATCTGGCCGAGGTCGATATCAACCCCGTTCTGGTCAGCCCCTCGGGCGTGGTCGCCGTGGACAGCCTGATCATTCCCGCAGACGCAGTTCCTGCTTCGGAGGAGGCAAAACATGCACATTGATACAACGCTCGGCAAGTTCGCCTGTCAGAACCAAGCCTTTGGCCCGGTTCTCTACCGCCGCAATGGTCCGGTGGCCGAAATCGTGCTGAACCTGCCGGCAAAGCTCAATTCGATTACGGCCGAAATGGCCGTTGGCCTTCAGGCCGCGATGGATCAGGCCGAGGCCGATCCGGGCGTGCGGTCGATCCTGCTCTGCGGCGCAGGCCGGGCCTTTTCTGCGGGTTTCGATCTCGGCACAATGGAGGCCGATCCGTCTTTAGAAGACATGACCGCGATGTTGCAGATGGATTTCGACGTCATCATGCGCTTCTGGAATTCGCCCAAGCCGACGCTGTCGGCAGTGCATGGCTATGTGCTGGGCGGGGGGTTCGAGCTGGCGATGGCCTGTGACATGACCATTGCGGCAGAGGATGCCATCTTCGGCGAGCCCGAGCCAAAGTTCGGATCGGGTATCGTGGCCCTGCTTTTGCCCTGGCTGACCGGACCGAAACAGGCCAAGGAAATGCTACTGTTCGGCAATGATCGCGTCACCGCAGACCGGGCCTTGCAGATGGGGCTGGTCAACTCGGTCGTGCCCCAGTCCGAATTGCTGGATGTCGCACGCGACACGGCGCGGCGCGCGGCTGTCCTAGACGGGCTTGCCGTCAGAATGACCAAGGATGCGATCAACAAATCCTATGGCCGCATGGGGCTGGAAGGTGCCCTGCGCGAAGCCCTGGCCATCGATATCCAGATCGAGACCTCAGAAACCGAGGAATCCCGCACCTTCAAGGAAATCCTCGCCACCAAAGGCGTCAAAGCCGCGATCGCATGGCGCGAGGTCCGCTTTGCCGCCCTGGATGCCACATCGGCGGAAACAGAAGAGAAAAATAAAATGTCCTATACCGCGCTTGTTGTCGACAAATCCGAAGATGGTGTCACCCAGACCATTCAGACCCTGGAAAACGATACGTTGCCCAAAGGCGATGTGACCGTTGCGGTCGAGTATTCTTCGGTCAATTACAAGGACGGTCTGTGCCTGTCCGCAACCGGCGGTCTGGTGCGCAAATTTCCGCATGTGCCGGGTATCGATTATGCTGGCACCGTCGAGCATTCTGCGGATCCTCGCTACATGCCCGGTGACAAGGTTGTTCTGACCGGCTGGCGGGTGGGTGAGAACCACTGGGGCGGCTATGCCACGCGCACCCGTATTGCCGCTGACAAGCTGGTGCCTCTGCCTCAGGGTCTGTCCACGGCGCAGGCGATGATGGTGGGTACCGCCGGTCTGACGTCGATGCTGGCGGTCATGGCCCTGGAAAGAAACGGCCTGACCCCGGATCAGGGGGAGGTTCTCGTGACAGGTGCCTCCGGCGGTGTTGGATCGGTCGCCGTGGCGATCCTTGCCAAGCTTGGATACCAAGTCGCTGCAGTGACCGGCAGTGAGGCCAACTCGGCCTTTCTGACCGATCTGGGTGCCAGCCGCATCGTGCTGCGCGAGGAATTGTCTGAAACCGTCAAGCGGCCGCTGGAAACGGAAACCTGGGCGGGCTGCATCGACGCGGTTGGCGGCTCAATGCTGGCGCGTATTCTGGGACAGATGAAATACGGCAGTTCGGTCGCCGCGATCGGTCTGACGGGTGGTGCGGACCTTCCTGCCTCGGTCGTGCCCTTTCTGCTGCGGGGTGTGACACTCAAAGGCATCGACTCGGTTATGCAGCCTTTCGAAGACAGGCAGAAGGCGTGGGCGCGCATTGCGACAGATCTGCCGATTGCAAAACTGGAAGAGCTGTCCACCAGCATTAAGCTGGAAGATGTCGCAGATGCCGGTGCGCGCATCCTGAAAGGGGACATCAAAGGGCGCACGATCGTCGAGCTCTGAACAGGTCCAATGATCTCAATAGGCCGGCCTCTTTTCGCAGATAGCTTTCGAGGGGTCGGTCTTGTCGAAGACTTGTCTTGAGCGCCGTCCTGAGCGACAAACGTTCCCAGCACCTATAGGTTACGCAAAGCAGCCATTGGTAGGTGAGTCAGCATCAAGTACTTAGGGCTCATGGACTAAGCCGCTCTCGCGGCAATGGCGCTTGTGGCTGGGGTGGCGAACTGCGCCGATGTCTCGCAATTTTGCGATGTGACTGACCTGCCTGACGATTGAGGTTTCTCAATCGGACAGGAGGTTCCCAGGACACAGGAGAAGATGAGCCCGCTGCGAGCGCGGATGATCGAAGACATGCGCATTCGCGGGATGGCGGAGACGTCGCAGAAGGCCCATATCCGGGCGCTGAAGGATTTCACCGCGTTTCTGGGGCGCTCGCCGGACACAGCGACCTCGGACGAGTTGCGGGCCTATCAGCTTCATATGACCGACACGGAGGTCACGCCGTCGGGCTACAATTCCCGGATCACGGCGCTGGGTGCTGTCAGACTAACGAGCCCAAGCATCAGGATTCATTTGATGAATTTTTCTATGATGTCACTAAAGAGCGCCACTCGGTGAGAGCAGCGTCACGGTTTAGTTTGAATGTACTACGTTTTGAGAGTGACCTTTGCGAGTTGAACAGATTGTGAAACGAGGCATGGATTGAGGCGAACTTCTGTAGACTGTGCATTCGTCTAAATCGAAGCATTGCCCTTTCTCGTCGTCGAAAGGGTAAGTGTGAATTCTCAACTCTGTTATTTGCCCATCGCTTGGTAACTTGCTTTTCTGAACAGCCTAGCTCTTTTACTGCTGCACCGTAGGAGAGAAGCTTATCTGTGACGATCTCATTTGGTTATCCTTAGCGTCGCATAGCTTTTTTCATGAACTTTAGCGCCGCTTTC
>CAXQAV010000039.1:0-3179 GCA_964221795.1 Luminiphilus sp.
ACCGACTGGGCCGCTAACGAAGGCTTCCCCAATGCGGTCGTCGAAGCGGCACTGGCGCACAAGACACCCGACGCTGTGCAGGCCGCCTATCGCCGCACGACCTACCTCGGCACGCCGGAGAATCCCGGCGCGCGGGTGAAACTGATGGAGGCGTGGGGTAGCTACTGTTCTGGCAACTCGGCTTCCAAGAGCCTCGATCAGACCGAAGCATAGGTTACGCACAAGAAGCGCGGGTCGAGTAGGTATTACTCGACTGGCCGAAGCATTGCCTATCGCGCTGAATTCGCTAATCAATGCAAATGGCCATACCTGATTATCAAACACTGATGCTGCCTGTCTTGAAAGTTGCGGCGCAAGGAGAGACTAGGGTCCCGATTGCATCGGAGACGATTGCTGACCATTTTGGCCTTTCCCAAGATGAGCGCGAAGAGTTGCTACCAAGCGGAAAGCAGGCGCTGCTCCATAACCGCGTCCATTGGGCGAAGTTTTATATGACCAAGGCTGGTTTGATAGACAGTCCAGCGCGGGGCGTATTTATCGCTTCCGATGCCGGGAAGGCCTTGTTGGCGAAGGACCCCGAGCGGATCGATGTTGATCTTCTAAAGACATATCCAGAGTTCATGGAGTTCTACGACAAGAGCAATTCGAGCAAGAGTGACGGCCAGGACACTGCCCAGGAACAGTCGGCGACTTCTGATGCGACGCCAGAAGAACAAATTGATGCCGCTCACTCCATACTAACTAAGGCGCTAAAGGCTGACCTTCTCACTCGTGTGCATGATCAGACGCCCACATTCTTTGAGCATCTGATTGTCGAGTTACTCGTCGCAATGGGGTACGGCGGCTCACACGATAGCGCGGCGCGGCGGCTCGGCAAATCGGGCGACGGTGGAATTGATGGGATCATCGATGAGGATCGTCTCGGCCTCGACCGGATTTATGTTCAAGCCAAGCGCTACAGTCCTGAACAGACAATTGGGCGTCCTGCAATCCAAGGCTTCGTAGGAAGCCTGATAGGATTTGGGGCAACCAAGGGAGTGTTTGTAGCGACCTGCACATTCAGCAAACAGGCGCTCGACTATGTCGAAAATCTCCAACAGCGCGTCATACTGATCGACGGCGACAGACTGGCCGAATTGATGATCGAGTTCGGTATCGGAGTCAGGGTCAGCCGCATTGTTCAAGTGAAGCGCCTCGACGAGGATTTCTTTGCAGATTGACCGAAGGGCGGGACAGGTAAGGTCGGGATGCACTTTCGATAGACGAACAGCTTGTGGCGTGCGCTGAACGATGAGCCGGGAGTTTGGAAGCGGACAGGTTAGGGTGAAAGCTCGATCGAACAACTGACCGACAGGTTCTTTTCCCGCGCCCTCTCCTTGCACCGATCCAGCGCCTCGCGGTTCGCGTTCAAAATGCTTTGGGCTGCAATCAGCTCTTCAAAGCCATCCGGATTCTGTGACTCGATCATTCGCAGTCCGGCCTCAACAATGGTCGGTGCGCCCACGGCTTTGCGAGCCATCCGTTCGGGTAGCTGCCAGCTTTCTGGCATGGCGCGGGCTATGGTGCCGGGGAGAATCGACCAGAGCAGGATACCGACCAAGAATCCCACGCCTGCAAAGCGCCAGGTCTGACGCTTCTGCTCGTCCTCGGCGCGGACTCTCCCGACAATTGCGGCGAGCCGACCGGTTGCAAGGTCGAGGTCTTTGCGTCCGTGCCGGAACAGATCGCTGCTGTCGCGCAGCATGTCGAGCGAGGCGCGCTTGATCTGAACCGCAATGTCTTCCGGCGTAAGTTCGATAGCAGGCTTGTTGCCGATCGTGCTCAACGTCATTGAGACCTTTGCCAGCTGATCGGCCATCTGGCCGAGCGTAGCGGAATAGTCCGGGATCACGATGTCGGCTCGCTCCCTGGTCATGTTCTGGACGGTATGGCGCACCATAGCCATTTCGCCTTCGAGGCGAGCGAAGGCCTCCGTCGCCGGATCGGTTTCCGCCAGGGCCTCTGACTCAGGCTGCGGCGCGGGCGGTTCCTAGACTTCGAGATCCAGCTGCACTTCGTCGATGTGGTCGTCTTCCATGTCGTTTCTCCTAAATACCCATGTCGAAAGCGCGGGTGCGCTCGCGTCCGAGGGTTGCGGTGAGTTCGTTTGCGATGCTGCGTTCGGGCTTGGGATCGATGCCTAGTTCGCGGGTCTTGCCGCGCAGCAGGCCTTCGACCTGCGGATCGCGTTCGAGCCCCTTTGCCAGTTCGGTCAGCTTTGCCGACACGCGGGCTGCGCCTGCCCGGTCGCCTTGCTGCTCAAGCTGCTTGCGTGCCGCGCTCAATCTTTGCCAGTCGCTGACAAAGCGCTCGGATCGCAGCGCCGGATCGGTGCGCACGGCGGCTTCTTGGCTCATGGCGCGCATGGCTTCCTGGCTGCGCCCGCCTGCAGTCGCAGCGATCAGCTCAGGGTTCCGCTCCAGCGCCTTAGCCAGATCAGCGGCGGCATGGGGTCGGATCGCTTCGAGCGCCTTTCCTGCCTTCTGCAGCGCGTCATTCTGGTGCAGGAGCACGGGCAAGCCCTGGGCCTGCATCGTACCGATATCGCCAAGTGCGCGGGCATAGCGTTCGACCGCGCGGCGCTGGTCGTTCTGCGTGTTCGACTGCGCCGGGATTGGTTCGAGCTGGCGGGTCTGAGGACGGAAGTTCCCGAAAATGGATTTCGCCTTTTCAGGAACCTGCCGAACCATCTCCACGATCCGTTCGCGGAAACTGATTCCACGCAGTTCGGCGAAGGCTTGCTCGGGCTTGTAGTCGCCTGCCATATCCTTCCCGCGCTCGCGACTCAGGGTGCGGACAAGCTTGGACTGATCGGCAAAGTCATCGCGGCCAAAATGCAGCGCCAATCCTTGGCGATGGCGCGACATGGCAACATAGGTCGAGTGGCCGTCCATGCCGGGTGTTGCGAGCACATGCGCGCGGTCTACGGTCATGCCTTGCGCTTTATGGATCGTGGCGGCGTAGCCATGATCAATATGGGCATAGTCCTTGGTGTCGAACGCAACTTCGCGGCCATCGTCGGTGCGCACGGCCATACTCTGTGCGCTGGCTTTCGCGACCGTGCCGAGTGTGCCGTTCTTGACCCCAAGCCCGCGCTCGTTGCGCAGGAAAATGATCCGGTCACCCGATGCAAATTCTCG
>CAXQAV010000040.1:0-5537 GCA_964221795.1 Luminiphilus sp.
GCGCGCGAGCTTGGTGCCGAAGCAGTTGATGTCGAGCAGATTGCCAGCGATTTCGTGTTCGTCCCTGCGGTAGCGTGTGGGGTAATTGGCAGGATGCCGTCTGGCGCGCCTGCGGCGCAGGATGATCCATCTCTTTACGATCGGGACGAGGGCGAAACCCGCACCGATCGTCAAAAGCAGCCCGATCAGATTGCGTGGGCGCAGTGCCTCTTGCCGGAAGCTACCGAGGGCCTGCATCATCTGTGCGAGGTCTTCTGCATCGGTGGTTGTTGCGGGCGCCGTCGCTTCGGCGGCGGCTGCGGCACGGTCGATGTTGATCTGTTCGCGGCTACACCGCAGGTCATGCAGGTGGTCGCCCACTGCGGTCAGCGTGCGGCGGGCGCTGCCCTGAAAATGCGGCCTGACACTGTGCGGATCGTCGAGGCTTGCACTTTACAGAAGCGCCTGCGTCTGTTGCAACATACGCACGATATCCGCACCCCTCCCGAAGAGAGCGTTGCCATCCACAGCCTCAAGTGCGGCGGTGTTACTGAGGCTGCGCAAGGTGATGCGCAGCAGCCTCAGATCGGTCGCAAAGAGCCCCGTATCGGGGTCGCGGGCGAGGCGTGACTGGATCGTATAGAGCCGATCGATCTTGTCGATCACCAGACAGTTGGCATGCAGCCGGTCGGTGCCCATGAACAGGGCCGCCGCCAAGATTCCGATCAGTGCGGTCTGCTGCATGGGTTGCCTGCTGTTTCAAGATTGGCTCACAGATAAGGGCAAGGCACTCAATGCATGGTGAAAACCTTGCCGATCTGGGGCCTGTGAGGGCGCCTGCTCTTGCCCCTGCATGGGCGGCTGGGCTATCACTGGCACCAAATATGCCAAGAGGTGAGGGCTGGATATGCGTCGTGTTGTTGTCACAGGACTGGGGTTGGTTACTCCCCTTGCGGACGGGGTCGAGGAAAGCTGGTCGCGGATTCTGGCTGGTCAGTCCGGCGCGGGCAGGATCACCGGATTCGATCCCAGCAATCTGACCACGCAATACGCCTGTGAGGTGCCTCTCGGTGACGGGACGGATGGCACATTCAATCCTGACAAATACATGGACGCCAAGGAGCGCCGCAAGGTCGATACCTTTATCCTTTTCGGTATGGCCGCCGCGCAGCAGGCGATCGAGGATTCCGGCTGGCAGCCCGAGGATCGCGAGGCGCAGGAGCGCACGGGCGTCCTGATCGGCTCCGGGATCGGTGGTTTGAACTCGATTGCCGATACAGCTGTCATGATGGCCGAAAAAGGCCCGCGTCGTGTGTCGCCTTTCTTTGTGCCCGGTGCACTGATCAACCTGATCTCGGGGCAGGTGTCTATCCGCTATGGCTTCCGTGGACCGAACCATTCTGTTGTCACCGCCTGTTCGACGGGCGCACATGCGATTGGTGATGCGTCCCGCCTGATCCAGTATGGTGATGCCGATGTGATGATCGCCGGTGGTGCGGAGGCCGCGATTTGCGAGCTGGGCATGGCCGGTTTCAACGCCTGCAAGGCGCTGAGCACCCAGCACAACGACAACCCCAAGATCGCCAGCCGTCCTTGGGACGCTGACCGTGACGGTTTCGTCATGGGCGAGGGCGCAGGTATCGTCGTTCTGGAAGAATACGAGCACGCCAAGGCGCGCGGTGCCAAGATCTATGCCGAGGTGCTGGGCTATGGCCTAAGCGGTGACGCGCACCACATCACCGCCCCGCCACCGGATCACGAAGGTGCGGAGCGCGCCATGCGCAATGCCTGCCGCAATGCGGGGATCACGCCGGACCAGATCAACTATGTCAACGCACACGGCACATCGACGATGGCGGACACCATCGAACTCGGTGCGGTCGAGCGTCTGGTGGGTGATGCCGCGAGCAAGCTGAAGATGTCCTCGACCAAGTCGATGACGGGCCACCTGCTTGGGGCGGCTGGCGCGATCGAGGCGATCTTCTCGATCCTTGCGATCCGTGATCAGGTCGCACCGCCGACGATCAACCTCGATAATCCTGCGGTCGATACTGTCGTGGACCTCTGCGCCAATGAAAAGCGGCCTGCCGAGATCAATATTGCCCTGTCGAACTCCTTCGGGTTTGGCGGCACCAATGCGAGTGTGATCTTCGGGAAAATCGCCTGATGTGGAAGCATATCGCGGCCAATGGGCTGACTTTGCTGATACTTGGCCTGTTCCTTTTGGGCGGGCTGGTCGCATGGGGAGCGAACCAGTATCGCGCGCCGGGGCCGCTGGCCTCGGCGATTTGTCTGGAGGTGCCACGCGGGGGCAGCATTGGCGGGGTGGCCGACAATCTGGTGGATCAGGGGGCGATTTCCTCGCCATTCATCTTTGAGGTCGGTGCTGATTACGAGGAAAAGGCATCGCAGCTGAAATTCGGGCGCTACCGTCTGCCTGAAGGCGCTTCGATGCAGCAGATCGTTGATATCATTACCCGTGGTGGCCGCAGCACCTGTGGTGCCGAGGTGATCTATCGTGTGGGCATCAACCGCACTGTTGTTGATGTCCGCGAACTTGATCCTGCAACCAACCGGTTTGAGGAAATCGCGAGCTTTATCAACGTCGAGGAAGAGCCGCCTGCGGAATATCTCGCGCTGAAAGAGGATGGCTCGGCTTCGTTCCGTCTGGTCATCGCGGAAGGTGCCACCAGCTGGCAGATCATGAACGCGCTGGGGCAGCTGGATATCCTGCAGTCCGATATCGATGTAGCCCCGCCAGAAGGGTCGCTTGCGCCGCGTGATTATGATGTGTCGGTGGGCGATACGGTGTCCTCGGTTCTCAATCGCATGTCTGAACTGCAGGCGCAGATACTGGATGAGGCCTGGCAGAACCGTGCCGAGGGGCTGCCGATCGAGACGCCGGAGGAGGCGCTGATTCTTGCCTCGATCATCGAGAAGGAAACCAGCGTACCGGATGAACGCCGGCAGGTGTCGAGCGTCTTTGTGAACCGTCTGAACCGCGGTATGCGTCTGCAGACTGACCCCACTGTGATCTACGGTATCACCCGTGGTGAGGGTGTGTTGGGGCGTGGGCTGCGGCAGAGCGAACTTCGCGCGCCAACGCCTTGGAATACTTACGTTATTGAAGGATTGCCACCGACGCCGATTGCCAATCCGGGGCAGGCGGCAATCGAAGCGGCGCTGAACCCTGACACCACCGAATATATCTTCTTTGTGGCTGACGGCACCGGTGGCCATGCCTTTGCGACCAACCTTGAGGATCACAACCGCAACGTGGCCCGCTGGCGTGAGATCGAAGCACAACAGGCTCAGGAGAATGACGGTTAGTCGCACAAACCGTTAGAAAATGGTGAAAGGCCCGGTCGCTGCAAAGCGCCGGGCTTTTGACTTTTGCGCGTTTTTTCAGTAAGTTACGCATGCTAGATTTCGGAGTGGAATCCGAAACTCGCCTGGGAGCGGAAGACCCACAACAGGCAGACTATCAATGACAGAACGACACAAAGGCGCAGAAGATCCTGCGCAGGACGCGGCGCGTCTGGAGGAAATCCGTCAGCTGACGGATGACATCAAGCGCCTCATGCGCGAGCGGATCGTAGGCTGGCGCATGCAGGCCGACCTGTCCGGAACGGAAATCACCAAACGCGTGGGAGAGTTGCATTCGGCCCATTTGAAACTCGTGGAACAGGAGAGGATTTTCTATGCCAAACTCGGGCTCGATATCGAAGAAGACGCCATCGACTACGATGAAGTCCGCGCTGAAATCGGGCGCGGAATGGGTCCGTTGGATGGCCGAGGGTCGCACGCCACTGAGGGCAGGCCGTGTGAAGCGGCTGGCGCTTGTGGGCGAGACCATGGAGCAGGCGCGTGAGGTGATGGTCTTTGGCGAGAGCGGGATATTGGCGATCTCTCCGCCGGACCGTCGCCCGAGCTGGATCGCGGGGCGGAATTTGCTGGCCTGGCCCAATGGGGCGGAGGCTCAGGTGCTGTCGGCTCATGATCCCGAAAGTTTGCGCGGTCGTCAGTTCGCGGCCTTGTGGGCCGATGAGCTAGCCAGCCGCGCGGTCCATCTGGGGGCGAATACGCCTGACCCGCAGGCTGTGGGCCGCCAGTTGCTTGCGTGGTCGCAGGGCACGCGCGATGATCTGATCCAGATGCACTACTGCGCGCCGTGCTGGACCACTATACGGAAGAAAACCCGGCATCGCCGGTTTACGGCGGCCCGATGCTGGATATGACCCGCTGCCATGCGCGTCACTGGGACCTGCGCCCGTTTCCTTTCTATCCCGCCAATCAAGGGCTCTGGTCCGATGGGGCGGACTATCAGACGGACACCACGCTCAATGGCCGCGCGAGCAGCCGGAGCCTTGCTTCGGTCGTGGAAGAAATCGCGCGCGAGGCCGGTGTGACACGATGTGATACATCTGGCCTTTTCGGGGTGGTGCGCGGTTATCTCCAGTCCGGGGTCGAGACTGCGCGGGCGGCGTTGCAGCCGCTGATGCTGGCCAATGATTGTGATGTGGTTGCGCGGGACGGGACGCTTGTCTTCCGGTCCCGTAAGGGTGCCGCTGCCACGGCGCTGGACCCCGCATGGCTGGCCCGCGATCCTGAGTCCGACGAGCATCTGCGCTACACACGCGGTCCTGCCTCCGAGACACCCGGCCGGGTCCATGTGGGTTTTCTGGATGCCGAGGCGGATTATGCGCCCGTGGCGCGCGAGGCGGCCCTGCCGGACCGTCACACGCCGACTGTTGCCCGCAGCGAGTTTCCTCTGGCGATGACAATGGGCGAGGGTGCCGCCTGCGTCGCGCGCTGGCTGCAGGAGGCGCGGGCAGGGCAGGACACTGTGCAATTTGCCTTGCCACCGTCGCAGCAGGCGCTGGGCGCGGGGGATGTGGTTTCGATCGCAGGTGCTGTCTATCGGATCGCGCGCATCGAGGAGGCGGGTGTCAGGCTCGCCGAAGCTGCGCGAGTGGCGACGGCCAGCCAAGGCGTCTCCGGCGTCGAGGATGTGATTCCCGCGCGGCCTGTGGCCTTTGCAGCCCCCGTGCCCGCAGAGATGCTGTTTCTTGATCTGCCGCTTCTGACGGGCGACGAACAGCCCCATGCACCGCATGTGGCGGCGGCCGGTAATCCCTGGCCGGGGAGCCTTGCGCTCTATACGGCGGCGCAGGATAGCGGTTACGCGCTGGAGGGTCTTTATGACCAGCCGTCAACGCTTGGCGTGACCGAAACGGCGTTGCCTGCGGCGCAGGTCGGCTTGCTCCAACGCGCGGTCCTGCGTGTGGCGGTGACGGGGGGCACCCTGAGCAGTGCGACGCAGGAGGCGCTTTTGGCTGGTGCCAATACGCTGGCCATCGGCAGCGGGGCGGCAGGTGGCTGGGAGGTGATCCAGTTCCAGACGGCTATTCCGGTGACGAATGGCTATCTGCTGACCGGACTTTTGCGGGGGCAAAAGGGCAGTTGGGGCGATCTGCCGGCCAGTTGGCCGGTTGGGTCGCGTGTGGTGCTGCTGGATGGCAGGCCGCGCCAGTTGGCGCTGCCGACTGCGGCGCGGG
>CAXQAV010000041.1:0-3181 GCA_964221795.1 Luminiphilus sp.
GCCAACACCGAAGTCAGCGGCAACCTGCTTGCGGGAAAGCCCGCTCGTCAATGCGACCCGAACCGCTTCTGCGCGGAACTCCGGGCTCGGTCGTGATGCCATGTCTGTTCTCCCTTGCGACACGATACGTGTTCAAAGGAGCGGCACAATTCCGCGACAGGTCCAGGAAGCCCACGGATAACGCCTTTGCTGAGGCCTTCAATGGAAAGGTGCGAGCCGAGTGCATTGACCAGAATTAGTTCTTGTCGGTCGAAGATGCCAGGCTAAAATGTGAGGCGTACCGCCACGAGTACAATCATGAACGGCCGCACAGCTCAATCGGCAATATGACACTGGCAGAGTTCATGAAATCCACCGGGGCCACCTGCCACCCGACGGCTTCGAAACGGAACAACGCTCACGTCCGTGGTCCAGCGTTGGGGCAAGTCCACCGGGTCAGGTCTCAGCGGAAATCAACAGCCGGACTATACCAGCGTATAGATCCCGGGATCAGGCGGCTGCCGCCGAAGCCTTACGCGCGAGCGTGTAACACGAATCTGAAGTTTCGTTAGAATAAACCCCCTGTTCAGTATCTCAACATCGCAGAATTCAGAGTCGCGATGCGGTGTTACTGAACTTCCGATTTTCGTTACTTTTCTTCCGAGTAACGGGGAGAGATCACCTAGTGTGTAAAACTTCAAAATTGATCTGACGGATACCGCAGGATCTGAGTTGACTACTGAGCAAGTTCTGCCTTGAGATATTCTCGCACGCGCTGGATTGCAGGCAAGCCCCCGTCGATCATGATGTTGAGAGCTGATTGGCCTGCGAACATCGGCGCCAAATTTGGCCGCTGAATCCATTTGTGGCATTGTGGTCTTCCTAGGAGTACCTGCAGTGAGGCGTGGATGCTCAGCAGACTAGCTGCTCGCTTCCATATATCTGCCGCAATGAAGCCATCATGGTGGCCCGATTGAAATCTGATCCAGGTCACCTCAGTGACGCCAAGTAGGTCTGCTGACTGCTCATCAGTGAGCTGCCATAACGCAAACAGACGCTGTACGGCTTCCATTATCGCTCTCTGTTCATATTCATCAACTGTCATAGTCGCACCATACCATGTTGTGCGGGGACGTGTGAACAGCGCCGGGTTTTCCGGTGGCTGGAGCAATGCACTAACGATTGGTGCAACTCCCGCTAGCGCACCGCCAAGTTGATCGGACTCCGCTTCAGGGATAGCGAGTCACCATGATGCTACTTACCATCTCGATGCCACGCCTGAAGGGCTTTCCTTTTCCCCATGAAGTCGTCGCCCACGCAATGTGGGCGTATCATCGGTTTGCACTTAGCACAGCGGATGTCGAAGATTTTCTGGCAGAGACTGGCGTCATCGTCAGTCTGGAGGACATCCGTCTCTGGGAGGACCAGTTCGGTCCCCAGTTTGCGGTTTGTATCCGGCGCGATCGTCCTAAGTCAGCCGATAGATAGCATTTGGACGAGGTCGTTGTGCCGATCAACGGAATGAAAGATTGGCTATGTCAGGCCATTGATGCCAACGAAATCGTTGTCGACATTCTAATTCATCTCCGCCGCAACGCCAAAGCCGTAAAGTGTGTTTTCGCCGATCTGATGACCACCTATGGCAAACCGCGCGTCGCGATCACCGACAAACTGCGCAGTTATGCCAAACCAATCGAAGCCATCGCGTTTGGAGCCGACCATCGAGTGCACAAGGGCTTTAACAATCAGATCGAAGAGGGGCACATCGGCCAACTAGGAAGCGGGAAACGATCATAGACCGCTTAAAGTCTTCACGCCAGGCGCAAAGGTTTCTCGCCGCCCGCGACTAGATCAGCACGACCTTCCGTCCCCGCCGCTATCGCCTTTCCAATCTTGCCTACCGCCACACCAGAGCTGAAGAATTCGACCTGTACGACGGATTTGCAGCCGAACTATCGGCGTGAATGCGTGGATTGTCCCAAATTGCAATCCAAGTTCGGTAACTCGGCAATGTCTGTGGACACTATTCGGATGAAGCCTGCTGTGCTATTTGCCTCAAGCTTGCTAGCTCCGGATGCAGCATTGAACCGATATGACTTCGAGGCGCCCTCGACATAAACGCTCGAGAGCGTCGGAAGTTCTCAAAGGCAACGCCTGAAGAGGCCTGCTAACGAGAGCTGAAGTTTAACCGTCGCGCTTGCCCAGAATTCCATCAACCTGCTCGAGCACCGCATCGAAGTCCGCAAGCGCCCTTTCCATCGCAGCCTTGCTCTCCTCTATTACGCGGCGCGCCTCCACAGCTCTGCCCTGCGCCGTTCGAGGCAAGCCGAGATTGCCGCTGGCCGCAGCGCAAGTGGCGGGTGCCACACGTCCGGCAGGCTCCGCCCGCCTCCCCAACAACGCGGCCAAACCCGGCGTCGCCCAGATCCGGGCCGAACGTCGGCGCGTCATCTCGACAAGAAGACCGTGCGCGACCAGCTCCCCCAGAAGTTTAATCGCGCCGCGCTGCGTGATGCTCAGGCGATCCGCCAGCGCCTGCGAGGTCATGACCGGTTCGATGCCGAAGGCATCTACTGCATCCGGCAAGCGGGAGCGGCGGCTCTTGCCCCGCGCGACAGCCGCGGCCTTTTCCCGCCACGCCCGAATGGTGATCACCCGTCCCAGCTCCTGGTCGAGGATGCCCCCGATCCCCTGCAATAGATCCTGAACCGCTTTGGGATTCAGCGGGGACCAAGTCCGGAATCGCATCCGCGTCAGCGCAAGTGAGGGGAGGATAACCCAGTTTGCATCCACGCAACCGCCGAGGCCCCGAAGGGGATCATCGATGTGGCGGGTTCGCGATGCGCCGCCGAGAACACGGCTGCGCGATAAGTGCTCAGCCGCGGCGAATACAAGCCGCTCCGCCACCGGACTGCACCGTTCGGTCAGCGCCGCATAATGGGCGCTCGCTCGAATGGCTTCCAGCAGAGGTGCTCGGCCACGGCACTGCGCGAAAACCTGCGCCATCTCGTCATCCACCTCCGGCAACGGCTTGCAGGTTTCTGATCGCGCTGAGAGCCTAGCAATCCGGGCAAGTACCGACAGCGGCTCGCTGGCCGGATCGCCCGGCGCACGTAAAAAACGAAGGGTCGAAAGCGCATCCTCGATCGCCCTGACATCCGCGTGGGTTTCCGGATTTTCACTGACCCGCACGAGAAGATCT
>CAXQAV010000042.1:0-4807 GCA_964221795.1 Luminiphilus sp.
GCGTTTTCCGAGATCGCGGTGGCCATCGGCCCACGGCGTGGCTCGGCGGGTTTGGTAGCCTTGGCGGCCGGTTTCTGCGCCCCTGTCCCCGCGGGGACAGGGGCCGTATCGGCAGCGGGATCGGCCGGGAAATCGATGTCGAAGACTCTGCGTTTGCTCATGCCTCATCCTCCAGGTTTTCCCAAGCCTCCAGCGCGTAGGAGCGGAATTCATCATAGGCCTGGTCGAACGACGCCCGGGCGCGGCGCCAGGTTTCGCGCGTCATGTCCCGGTAGTCGATTTCGTAGATGGAACTCAGGAAGCGGCCCGACTGTTCGACCGCGCGGGTCATCTCGATCGGGTGCTCTGTCATTCTGCCGTCAAAAACCTTCATAAATGCCGAACGCATCGCACGGTGCAAATCGTTACCGGACTCGTAACGGGTCAGCAGGAAGCGGACGTCCTGAAACACCTTGGGCAGGGCGAATGTCCCCGCGGGGACAACGCCGTTGAAGGCCGACAGATCCTCCAGCGCCTCGGAAAGCTGGCCGATGAAGGAGGTGGTGGAATCGTATTCCCAGTAGCCGGGGCCGGAGGGGATATAGAGCATGTCGGCGGCGAAGACCGCGTTCATCGACTGGTAGCCGATGGCCGGCGGGCAGTCGAAAATCATCAGGTCGTAGTCTTCCGACGGCAGCTGGTCGAGGTAGCGCGACACCGCTGCGAAGAATGACCATTCCGGGTTCAGGTGGCGGTACTGGGCGGAGGCGAATTCGACGAAGGCCGCGTTGGCACAGGACGGGATAATGTCGATGGTCGACCAGCTGGTGGGCTTGATGAAATCGCTCACGCGCAGTTCCTGCAGTCCCATGCCGGTGATCGCCTCGGGCAGCTGGCGCTGGGGCAGGGCGGTGCCGGACTCGGCGCCCTTCGAGGCGGCGTTCATCCTCGTGGTCTCGCGCACCAGGTCGCGGGCCATAATGCCCCAGACGGTGTAATCCTCTGTCACGTCGCTGAGGCCCATGGAGTGGGAGAGTGTCGCCTGCGGGTCGAAGTCGACACAGAGCACCCGGTAGCCGTCGAGCGCCGCGGCATGGGCGAAATGCAGTGCGACGGTGGATTTGCCGGCGCCGCCCTTGAAGTTGGAGATCGCCACCCGCAGCGCCCGCTTGCCCGCGGGGCGTTGGGGCAGCAGCGATTTGCGGTTGATTTTGATGCGGCGGCGCAGCTCGTTGATTTCCTCCAGCGAGTACCAGCGCTGGCGGCCGTCCTCCTCGACATGGCCCTGGGGCAGCGAGGGATCCGCCGCCAGACGCCCGCGCAGGGTGGACTGGTTCACGCGGAAGATCAGCTCCGCCACCTCCCACGACGAAAAGCGCCGCAGGGTCTTTTCCATTTCGGGGGAGAAGGTCTGCTGGCGGATCCAGCTTTGCATCTTGAGAGATTGGGCCTGCATCTTTGACAGGTCTTCGTGCGTAAACATCGCTGCTCCTAAGCCTCACACGTTTTTCTTTATAGCAGCGCCCGTTTCATGCGGACGCTAATTCAGCCTCGGTTTTCATTTACGCCGAATTTGCAAAAAACGCAAAAGCAAATATGATCTCCATCAGCGTCCTGTCCCCGCGGGGACACAAGGGCGGAAAGCGCGCCAGGACACGCGCCGCGCCGATTCGCAGGGCAGGGGGCAAACGATTCGGATCATTGGCTATTTCCGGGTCCGTACCGCCAGATTTCGGGGGACACCCCGCGACGGCCTACCGCAGATTGGGGGACATATTTGCCCGAATAGGGGACAGCCAACATGTCCCTCAATACCATGAATACCAATTTTTCATTCGAAAAAAGGTTTGGATCTAAAATCAATTCTGCTCAGTCCTTGACAGAATCGAAATTCCGGACGCAAATCAGATACAACAAACAAATAGCGTTGAGTTCGGCAGCACAGCCCCGGCGCAAGTGGCAAACGCCAGATGAAATGAGGCAGTCCGTTCCGCCCAAGAGGGCAGGGACCAAGAAACGGGGGCAGCGATGCTTGCCAAACGGCCTGCGGGGCGCAACGCCTCTGCGCTGAAGTATGACATCCTCACGGCGATGGGGGCTTATGCGCTTGGCGAGGGCAAGGCGGTACAGAAACTGGTGCTGCTGTTCATGACATTGATGACAGCGCGCTACAACTGGCAGCGAAATGAGCTGGCGGTGGGCCAGCGCGAGATTGCCCGGCTGTGGGACGTCGACGAACGCACGGTAAAGCGCGAGATGGCCAAGCTACGCGGCATGGGCTGGCTGGTGCTCAAACGCCAGGGCGCGCGCGGCCGGGTCACCGAATATGGCATCGATCTGGAGCGGCTGCTGGCCGACACCCGCGGCCGCTGGGTTGCGGTCGGCCCTGACTTCGAACACCGGATGTCCGCGCCGGACGCGCCCGACCCGAACGTGGTGCCGCTGCGCCCCGGTGCCACACCGGCGGCGCCCGATGTCTCGGACGGGCAGGAATGGAGCCTGGCCAAGGCCATTCTCCATGCCGAGGATCCGGCCAGTTATGCCTCCTGGGTGCAGGGGCTGGAGCGCGCGGGCCGGGCAGGCGGGCGGCTGGTGCTGAAGGCGCCGAGCCGGTTCCACGCGAACTACGTGATGGCGCATCTGATGCCGCGGCTGCTGGCGGCCTGCCGCGATGTGGACAGCGCGGTCTCTGCAATCGTGATCGAGGCATAAGGGCGGATCCCGAGCCGTAGCGGTTGAACTCCCAGACGACAGCGGGGGCGCATATGTCAGCCTTCGAGGTAGAAGGAGCAGCGCGCAGGAAAAGATGTTTGTCATCGGTATTGGCTATGCTGGGATGCCTCTGGGCGACACCGAAAGGTGAGCGGGTGATCTACGAAGCCGCGGTCTACTTTAGCGCCGCCGACGAAGATTGCATGCCGGTGCCAGAGATTGCAGATCGGCTGAATCGCGCTCCATCGACGGGGCTCTCTGACGATCTGGGAGAAGGAACGGATACAACCGCCGAAGCCGCGTCGAAAGGAAGATGCACTGTGTGAAATTTCTGGTGCAGCGCCAGTGGGATAAGTCGGTCCGGGGAAGGGGGAACCCAAGCCATAAGCCAGTTTGTGCAACATGTATAACCGCCCCTTGCGCAAGAGGTAATTTCAGAGTTGTTGCTGACGCGTCACCGGGTGCTGACATGTATCCGGCCTCGTATGCGGCGCAATCATGCCGCGGGCCCGTATGGTGTTCGAAGATCGGATCCAGATCAAAGCCGCGTGCTCGTAGGCACTCTGTTGCACACTGGTTCTCCCGATCCCTTCTCACGACTGTTGCGCCAAACTGCTCCTTGCCCTCTTGTGCTCCGACGCCCTCGCGACTGCGGGCGGGCCTTAGGCCGCCGCGGACGGAGATTGGTAGACGCCACCGCGGGCCATCAAGGCCCAGACGATGCGCGCCATCTTGTTCGGAAGCGCCACCCGCACCAGCATCGGTGGCTTACGTGTCAGCAGATTACCCAGCCATGTGCCGGGTTGTGCTTCACGATGGGTGCGACGTTTGATGATGACGCTGTTGGCGCCGATGATCAGCAGGCGGCGAAGGGATCGTTCTCCCAGCGTGGTCGTGGCCCCCAGTCGCTGTTTGCCACCGGTCGAGTGTTGCCGAGGCACGAGACCGAGCCAGGCCGCAAAATCCCGGGCCTTGCGGAACCACCTGCCCGAACTCGCTCAAGTGTCTCCGAAGTGCATTGATTGCCTGCGTCCGCTGCCGGATCAAAAGCTCTCGAACCCGGAACACCATGGCGGCGCCCTGGGTTTCCTCGCTCTTCACCGGAACGAACCGCATCGTCGGACGCAGCGCGGCCTCGCAGATCGCCTCGGCATCGGCTGCATCATTTTTCTGGCGTTTGACAAAGGGCTTCACGTAGACGGGAGGGATGAGCCGCACATCATGACCCAACTTGCCGACCTCACGACCCCAGAAGTGAGCGCCGCCACAGGCTTCCATAGCGACAACACAGGGCTGTAACCCCCTAAAGAAGGCCAGCACCTGACCCCTCGGCAACTTCTTGCGCAGAACAGGTCGCCCCGCTTCATCTGCCCCGTGGACCTGAAACACATTCTTCGCCAGATAGAGCCCGACCGTGATAATCTCCGACATGACCGTCCTCCTTTGTGGATCATCGCAGACCCACCTTGGCACACCGATGCCGTCGGAGGGCGGTCACATCATCAGAGCCGGGAAGCGCCAGAAAATGATACCAACTATGCCGAGGCCATCGCCGAGGCGGTCACGCGCCCGACCATGCGGTTCGTGCCCGTTTAATCCGCCGAGCAACAAGCCCGCTCGATGGTCTTCAAGACCCGCGATGTTTTAGTCCGGCAGCGCAATTCGATCATCAATGGCCGCGCGGCCACCTGACGGAATATTGCATTGTCCGGCTTCCCGGATGGACATTCGTTAAGCACTTGCCCAGGCAGATCAATACGCCGAACAGCGAGTTGCCGCCGTTCATCATCGAGCTCTGCAGACTGCAACTCGACCAGCTCGACGCTGTCACAGAGAAAGTCTCTGGGATCGAGAAGCGCGTGAAAGAAGAGGAAAGTTAGGACCTGGCGACGATCCGCCTGCGGACCGCTCCCGAGGTCGGACAGGTCAGCGCCATGGCAATTCAAACCTTCGCACCGCCATAACGGCACGCGGCAAGTGAATTGCCGGAAATCAAGGCCTGACATATGACCGTACCCGATCACATGTTCGAACCGTCCAGAAGAATGCTTGCATCGACCGAGGTATCCACACTTGGGAATGCGACCTGATGATGTTCCGCAAGGAACATGAACAG
>CAXQAV010000043.1:0-6834 GCA_964221795.1 Luminiphilus sp.
CTCGGGACCATTCCCTTTGTGATGGTCTTTGCAGCCTGGCTGGGCGCACCCGGCGTTCTGATCGGTCAATATGTGGGTGGTGCGGTCTTTGCGCTGATTGCCGTCATCCTCGCACGCCGCGTGATGGCCGTGCATGATCCCTTGTCAGAGGCCGAGCCCTTCGCCCGTCAGGCGCGCCTCTTTAGCCTTTTGCACCACCGCCGCTAGGTGATCGTCGACCATCAGTTTCTCATCGAGGGTCAGACGCTGGTGACGCGGATAGATTGGATCGGCACGGTCATCGAGGATCGGCGCATCCCATCCGTCGGTGGTGTCAAAGAAATGCGCCACACCTGCCTCGCCGAAAACGCGTAGATAGCCCTGCGCCACAACATCCACATAAGAGAGCAGGATCGGGTGGGCGTCTTTCGGAGCGACGTGTTCGGGCCGCACCTGATATACCGCAGTCGGGACCGGGTGATCGACGAGGTGGCTGACGTCATGGCGCTGGTATGCCGCTTCGCGCGCGTCCAGCGCGGCCCAGTCATCATTAGGCACCCCTGCGATCACACCCTTCAGCGTTGTTGTGTCGTCACGGACGACCGAGAGATAAGTCACTTCGCGCAAATGGGTGCCGTGCCAGACCCGCCGCCAGCCCCGCAAGGTCGCGGCGCGCGGGTCGTCGTAATCATGCGTCGCCAGATTGACGAGGCTGCCATAACCGAAGAACGAAGGATGCGTCATTCCCGAGCGCGTAGCACCTGTGCAGGCCGCGCCGCAAGAGGGCGCCATGCAAAGGCCAGACCCGCGACCGTCGTTGCCAGTACGCCACCCAAAACGATCAGCAAGGCGTTCGACCAGATCACCTCATAGCGTGTATCCATGACAAAGGTAGACACGGCCCATCCACCCAAGATACCTGCGCCCAAGGCAACGATGCCCGCCGCGAGGCCGAGCATTGCTGCGCGCAGAGCAAAGCTCGCGATGATCCGGCTGCGCGGCGCGCCGATGGTCTTGAGCACAGCCGATTCAAAGGTCCGCGCGCGCTCGCCCGCGGCAGCTGCACCGATCAATACAAGAAAGCCTGTGACCAGCGTGATCAGCGCGCCATAGCGCGTTGCGGCAGAAATCCCGCCGACCAGTTCGATCACCTGATCGATTGCGTCGCGGATGCGGATTGCCGTGATGTTGGGATAGGCGGTGGCAAGGTCACGCAGGATCGCAGCCTCGGCCTCTTCTTCCGCGTAGACGGTCGAAATCCAGCTATGCGGTGCCCCCGCGAGTGCGGACTGGTTCATGGCGAGAACAAACCCGATGCCTGCGTCTTCCCAACTCACTTCGCGGAAGCTGGTGACTTGCGCCGTGATATCACGGCCCAGCACATTGACCGTCATCATATCGCCCAATTGCAGCCCCATCTCGGCGGCTTCTTCCGCGGAAAAGCTGATCTGTGGCGGGCCAGCATAACCCGCGGGCCACCATTCGCCGTCTTTCACGACTGTGCCTTCGGGTTGGGCGTCGGCATAGGTGATCCCGCGATCCCCGCGTGTGACCCAATGGCCGTTCGTGACCTCTTCTGCGGGCTGTCCGTTGATCTGGGTGATAATGCCACGCAGCATCGGCGCGGTGTCGACACGGCTGACCGCGTCGTCCTGATCCAAACGGGCGCGGAAGCCGTCGATCTGGTCGGGCTGGATATCGACGAAGAAGTAACTCGGGGCGACCTCGGGCAAGTCATCGGCGAAAGTACTGCGCAGGTTGCCGTCGATCTGACCGACGGCGGAGAGCACAGTCAGGCCTAAGCCGAGGGAGAGGACAACCGAAGTGGTCTCGCCCCCGCGCGCACCGATCGCGCCGAACGCCAGCCGCAGGGCAGGGCGGCCCCGTGCGGGTTTGCGAAAACGCCGTGCGACCCAACGGATAAACAGTGCCGCCATGACCAGCAGGAAAAGTGCGGCGATGATACCGCCAGCAGTCCAGAGCGTCAGCCAGACTGTGCCGGAGAACCAGATGGCGACACCGATCAACAGCGCGACCAGACCTGCGATCGCCAGCAGGTAGCGTGGTTTCGGCAGGCTGTTTCCCGCGCCGAATGCATCGCGGAAGAGGGTCGCGGCGCGGATGTCCTCGGTCTTGGCCAGCGGCCAGAGGGTAAAGACGAGTGCTGCGAGTAACCCGTAGACTGCCGCCTCGAAAAGCGGGGCGGGGTAGATGGTGAAGACAGCGGGGATTGGCAGACGTGCCTTGATCAGGGGTGCAAAGATGACGGGCAGGCTGCCGCCAAGGATCAGCCCAAGCATGATGCCAAGCAGCGTCAGGATGCCGACCTGAATGAAATAGGTCTGGAAAATCACGGCGCGTGTGGCACCCAGCGTCTTGAGCGACGCGATCACCCCGGTTTTTCCGGCCAGATAGGCACGGACGGCGGCCGAGACACCGACGCCTCCCACGGTCAAACCTGACAGGCCGACGAGGATCAGAAAGGCCCCGATCCGGTCCACAAATCGTGCGACACCGCCTGCGCCGCGCCGGCTGTCTCGCCAGCGCAGGCCGCTGTCACGGAACTGCTCTTCTGCGCTGGTTTCCAGCGCTTCGAGGTCGGCACCTTCGGGCAGATCAAGGCGGTATTGGGTGGAAAAGAGCGTGCCCTCTGCAATCAGACCCGAGTTCGCCAGATCATCTGTCAGCACAATCGTGCGCGGGCCAAGGCCGAAACCGCCGGCAGAGTTATCGGGATAGCGGTCAAGGATCGCGCGCAGGGTGAATTCCTGCTCGCCCAGACGGAAGCTATCGCCTGCGACCATCCCGAGGCGGTCTGCCAGCACCCGTTCCATCACGCCGCCGTAGTCTGCCAGCGCCTCATCCAGTGGGATATCGGGAGAAAGCTGCACCTCTCCGATCAGCGGATAGAGGTCATCGACAGCGCGCACCTGCGTCAGCCCGCGTTCGGTCGTGCCGTCACGGTCAACGACGATCATGGAGCGGAAATCAACGGTTTCGGAAACCTGATCGGCGATGCCGTTCAGCCATGCGCGTTCCGCGTCGCGGGCAAAGCGGTAGGTGAATTCGACCTCCGCATCGCCGCCCAACAGGGCCGCACCATCGCGCTTCAAACCGGCTTCGATGCCGGCGCGCACCGTGCCAACAGCCGCAATCGCGGCGACGCCGAGCGCCAGACAGGCGAGGAACACGCGAAACCCGCGCAGGCCGCCGCGCAACTCGCGCAGGGCAAATTTCGAAGCGGTGCGCAGGCTCATTCGGCGGCCTTTGCCATGGCGGTGTCGACGCGGCCATCGCGCAGGCGCACCACGCGGTCGCAGCGTTGGGCCAGCTCGTTCGAATGGGTCACCATGATCAGCGTCGCCCCGTGCCGGTCGCGCAGATCAAAGAGCAGGTTGATGATCGCCTGCCCATTGGTCTCGTCCAGATTGCCCGTGGGTTCATCGGCCAACAGCAGGCGCGGTCGCGGGGCAGAGGCACGGGCAAGCGCCACGCGCTGTTGTTCGCCGCCCGACATCTGGCTGGGATAGTGGTCGATCCGGTCGGAAAGGCCCACGGCCTTCAGTTCGGCCTCGGCACGCGCGAAGGCATCGCGCACGCCAGCCAGTTCGAGCGGCGTTGCCACATTTTCCAATGCGGTCATTGTCGGGATCAGGTGGAAAGACTGGAAGACCACCCCCATATTGTCTCTACGAAAGAGGGCAAGCTGGTCCTCGTTCATCGCGGTCAGATCCTGCCCAAGCGCATTGATCGTCCCCGATGTCGCCTGTTCCAGCCCGCCCATCAGCATCAGGAGAGATGACTTGCCAGACCCGCTCGGCCCGATCAGCCCCAAAGTCTCGCCCTCTGCGACGTCAAGCGAGATGTCGTGCAGGATGTCGACGCGCCCCGCATTTCCGTCGAGCGACAGGCTGGCGTTGGCGATGGATAAGACGGGTGCGGTCATACGTGCGGCCTCTGAACGGATGGGTTCACTTGGATATGGGGTTTTGTCCTGTGCTGCCAAGGTGATGGGGCTGGTTTTGCTGACTTCTGCGGCGCTCCATGCCGAAGAGATCACGATTGCCGCCCTCGGAGACAGCCTGACAGCGGGTTACGGCCTGCCGCAGGGAGAGGGCTTTGTCCCGCAATTGCAAGCCTGGCTTGATGGCGCGGGCATCGATGCGACCGTGATCAATGCAGGTGTGTCCGGTGATACGACGGCAGGCGGGTTGTCGCGGGTCGGCTGGACCCTCGCGCCAGAGGTAGACGCCATGATCATCACGCTTGGCGGCAACGATTATCTGCGCGGTATTGATCCCGCTGTGAGCAAAGCCAACCTTGATGGTATTCTGGCACAAGGACAGGCGGCTGGTGTTGAGATGCTCCTCGTCGGGCTGTCGGTCGGCGCCAACTACGGGCTGGACTACAAAGAGGCTTTCGAAGGCATGTATGCCGAATTGGCCGAGAAATACGGCGTGCCGCTCTATGCTGATTTCGCCGCTGGGCTCCGTGCTGTGGCAGGCATGGGTGAGGGTATGTCGGAATTCTTGCAGGCAGACGGCATCCACCCGAACGCGGAGGGCGTGACCTTGATCGTCGCTGCGATGGGACCAAGCGTGGCCGAACTCGTCGCACAGGCCAATTAAACTAAGTCAGGCGACCGGCCTGATCGCCGCTGGAGTGCCGCAAAGGGAATTGACCTCGAGTATACCGCAGCGGCGCCCAGTCCAGAAGTGCCAACGAAAACGGGCACCCCAGTGATGGGATGCCCGTGATCAATACGACCGGGCGACCTTAGCTCGCCAGAACGAGATTGATTGCGCTTTCGCGCCCGTCCCGTCCTGCTTCGATGTCGAAGTTGATTTTCTGGTCGTCACGAAGTGTCGTCAGGCCCGCACGCTCGACGGCGGAGATATGTACAAACACATCTTTTGTCCCGCCGTCAGGAGCAATAAAGCCGTAGCCTTTGGTCTGGTTAAACCATTTGACTGTGCCAGAAGCCATGTCGTTTTCCTCCTAAGAACCGCTCGCGAGAGTGCAGCGGCGTGGCTCAGTCAAACGGATCGGGGGACTGGGCCGAGGGAAGCGGACAGTGGTCGTCAGATTAACTTGGCTGTGACATTATGACACATCTGTCAGGAAATTCAACCCGACAGCTGTGTCAGTCTTGCGTGACAGTCAAAGGCTTTGACGTGATCAGACCAGTGCGAGGTTGATTGCTGCCTCACGACCGTCGCGGCCTGCTTCGATGTCGAAGCTGACTTTCTGGTTGTCGGCGAGACCTGTCAGGCCGGAACGCTCGACGGCAGAGATATGGACGAAAACGTCCTTTTTGCCGCCATCAGGCGCGATAAAGCCGAAGCCTTTTGTTGTGTTGAACCATTTCACGGTGCCAGTAGCCATCGTGTTCTCCTTAATTATCAAAGCTGCCCGCAGTATTGCGGCAGTACGGCTTAGTCAGTGCAAGATCGAAAGACTGTGGCCGGATTGGAGAACAGTGGGTCGAGGTTGGATAACGTCTGCACCCCTCACATGGGGGTTATGGGGCCGAAAAGCAAGGGAAATCCCTTTCTTGATGCAAAAAGAATACGGCAGCTCCTGTATTGCAGGTCCCAAAAGATAGTGCGTAGCGCCGGGTAGAGTCTTCAGTCGGGGCGCGTCAGACACGCGCTTACAGTGCCGGTCCAATCCTGTTTCGGGCCGTTTAGGTCGGCCCGACAACCGAAGTAATCAGAAAGAAGATCAACCCCGACAGCGTAGCGGCGGCGGGGACCGTGATGATCCATGCGGCCACGATGGTCATGAAATGCGACCGGCGTACCAACTTTCTACGACGCCGCTCTTCGGGCGAATAGGCTGTGCGTTCCGGCATCGCGAGGCGGGCGTTCCGCAGCCGCCGTTCTGCGTCCCATTCACGAAAGAAGCCAACGCCGAAAACTGCTCCGACCGCGATATGTGTCGAACTCACCGGCAGCCCCAGCCAGCTTGCTACGATCACGGTGATCGCCGCCGAGAGGGCAACGCAATAGGCGCGCATCGGGTTTAGTTTGGTGATCTGGCTCCCCACCATGCGGATCAGTTTGGGTCCGAAAAGAAAGAGACCGAAGGAAATGCCGAATGCGCCGATCACCATGACCCAGAACGGAATACTGACGGAATAGGTGAAATCGCCAGACGCAGAGGCCTGCACGATCGCGGCCAGTGGTCCCACCGCATTGGCCACGTCGTTTGCACCATGCGCAAAGCTGAGCAAGGCCGCCGAAACAACCAGCGGAATCCCGAAGAGGACCTTGAGCGATTTGTTCCGGTTCTCGAGCCCCTCGGATTGCTTGCGGATGATCGGGACCATCACGGCCCAGAATGCCAGCCCGACAATGGCACCGATGACGAGAGCCGTCGTCATGTCGATCTTGATGAGTTTCTTGATGCCTTTCAGCGCAAGATAGGCCGCGAATGTTCCAGCCATGATCCCGACAAGTACTGGCACCCATCTGCGCGCGGCCGCGATCTTGTCGTCCTGATAGATGATGCGGGACTTGATCAGCGCGAGAAAGAGGGCGGCAATCGCGCCACCCAAGACAGGCGAGATCACCCAACTGGCTGCAATCGCTCCCATCGTCGGCCAGTTGACGGCAGCAAACCCGGCAGCGGCAATGCCGGCGCCCATGACGCCTCCGACCACCGAATGCGTGGTCGAGACCGGCGCCCCGACCCAGGTCGCCAGATTGACCCAGAGCGCTGCTGACAGCAGTGCGGCCATCATGGCCCAGATGAAGATATCGGCTGTGCCCATGCTGGTCGGGGCGATGATGCCTTTGGCGATGGTGGAGACGACGTCTCCGCCTGCGATCAGAGCGCCGGCGCTTTCGAATA
>CAXQAV010000044.1:0-26112 GCA_964221795.1 Luminiphilus sp.
CGGACAATGCTCGCGCCGCCCGCGAGGTTGCCGACGGCAAGGACCCGTCCAGAGCGGCCCTCGCCTCGGAACTGGCCGCCGATATCTACGGGCTCAAGGTGCTGGCCGCCCATATCGAGGACCACGCCCGCAACACCACCCGCTTTCTGATCATGGCCCGCGAGCCCGATTACGCGCGACGCGGCGACCACGGCATGATGACCAGCTTTGTCTTCCGCGTGCGCAACATTCCCGCCGCCCTCTACAAAGCGATGGGCGGTTTCGCGACCAACGGGGTGAACATGACCAAGCTGGAAAGCTACATGGTCGGAGGCGACTTCATGGCGACCCAGTTCTACGCCGAGATCGAAGGGCACCCCGATGATGCCAACGTCAAACTGGCGCTCGAGGAACTCGCTTATTTCACCGATCACCTGCTGATCATGGGCGTCTACCCTGCCGCTGCGCGCCGGCACGAAACGACGCACTAGCCGGTATTATTGGCCCGTAAATATCCTGGGGGAGGCCCGGACCTGTCCGGGCCGGGGGCAAAGCCCCCTCTTACCCTTCGCGGCGATACCGGTCCTCGATGTCTTCGGCGTAGTCGAGAACCCGCGCCTTGAAACGTTTGGTCAATTTGGTTTTGGCCAGTTTCAGGGATTGCACCAGCAGACGCGACGTCAGGGTCTTGGCTTTGACAGTGATCGTCACCATCACCCGCGTGCGCGACTGCGAAAGGGCGATGAGGTCAACTTCGGTCACAACTTCCAGCCCGTCGGACGTGCTGGTCACCGCCATGGCGGCAGGCGGTTCCAGCGCGGTCAGTTCCGCCACAATCCGGCGCGGGCGGCCGCGAAAGGTGAACTGGACGTCCCAGACTGTCCCGACCTGCGCCGGTCCGTCGGTCCGGCAAGAGACCTCGGCGCCCTGTCGCAGGGCCCGCCTTTCGTAGGCAGGAAAATCCGCGACCCGGTCAAAGACATAGGCGATGGGAGCCTCGATATCCTCGCGCGTGCTGAATTTCATGGGTGGTCCTCAGTCGAGTTGGTCGGCAAGCCAGGCCTGCAGCAGGAAATGGGCGATGGCACCCTTGCGGGCGGGCAGCAGTTTGGGGTGATCTCCGCGGAAGGCCAGCGCGATATCCTCGCGGCTAACCCAGATCGCGTCCTCGATTTCCGCCGGATCAATCGTGATCCTGTCATCCAGCGCCTCGCCTGCGCAGCCGATCATCAGGGAGGCAGGAAAGGGCCATGGCTGGCTTGACAGATAGGACACCTGCCCGACCCGAATGCCTGCCTCTTCAAAGACTTCGCGCCGGACGGCGGCTTCGATGGTCTCGCCCGGCTCGACAAAGCCCGCCAGCAGCGAATACATCCCCTCGGGCCAGCCGGGAGAGCGGCCCATCAGAACATTGTTGCCATGGGTGATCAGCATGATCACGACAGGGTCGGTGCGCGGAAAGTGGTGCCCGCCACAGGCGTCGCAATCGCGCTGCCACCCCGCCATTGCCAGACGGCTTTCCGCACCACAGCGCGCGCAGAACCGGTGCGACTCGTGCCAGCCCAGAACCGCCTTTGCGGCCGCCGCCAGTTCCGCATCGCGGCGGCTGAGCCGGATCATGACCGCTCGCAATTCGGCAAAGGCCGCCTCAGGCAGGGCCGGATGCACCTGCTGCGAAGGGTCGAGAAACTGGTTCAGCGTGCTGTCATCCAGATCGGGCGGTGTCCAGCCCGAGAGATCAGCGGCAAAAACCGGCGCGTCCTCTTCCAGACCCAGAAAGATCAGATCGGGCCGCGCATCCTGCATCACCGCATGATCCAGCGGCACACGCACAAGCGGATCGCCTGCCATCATCGGCTTGCCGCGCCACATCAGGATCGCCTGCGCGTCAGCACGCGCACGCAGAGCAGCCACATCGCCGCGCAACTCCGCCGCGCGCTCAAGGCCTGAACCACCAAATGTTACTGTCTCTGCGAGTCTCATTGTGCCGGAATGACACGGCGGCGCGCGGAGTGCAATTTGTCGGTTGCTTTCGGTGTGGTACCTGCAGAAAATTCCAGCTATGGTCGTGCTAACTGAGGGCGTTGCCATGTTTCCCCAAGGACTACTGCGAATTCTCGCGACGACCGACCTGCACATGCATCTGCTTGGGTACGACATGAGGGCGCGGGCAGGTGGCAGCGGCCTTGCTGCGCTGGCCGATATCATCGCCGCACGGCGCTCAGCCCATGATGTCACCACGGTTCTCTTCGACAACGGCGACTTCCTGCAAGGCACCGCACTTGCCGATGCAGAGGCCGCGCGCCTTGCCACCTGGTCTCCGCATCTCATGGCCCAGGCGTTCAACCTTCTCGGCTACGATGCGGTCACCCTGGGCAATCACGAATTTGACTACGGGGTTGAGGCCCTGTCCGCCTTCATCGGCCAACTGGACGCCAAAGTGGTCAGCGCCAATGTGCAGCCGCCCGAAGGGGCCAAGGTCTGGACCCGTGCCATACTGCTTGAACGGACGATCGCCTGTGACAACGGAGCCACCCATCGCATCAGATTGGGTGTCACCGGCTTTGCGCCACGGTCGCTGATCACCGGCAAGGGGTTACAGATCACGGATTTCGGCGCAGGAGCGAGAGACGTCATTCCAACCCTCAAAGACGCGGGCGCTGATCTTGTGGTTGCACTTTGCCATGCGGGCCTCGCCGCTTGTGAAACGCCCGAGGCCGAAAGCGCAAACCAGCTTGCCCTGATCCGTGATGTTGATGCTCTGGTCATGGGGCATACCCATGACAGGTTCCCCGATCCAACTGCCGCATTAACCGGCAATATTGACCACAGCGCAGGCACCGTCGCAGGCAAACCCGCTGTCATGGCGGCCTATCATGGCAAGGCTGTGGGAGAGATTGACCTTGTCCTGCAAAAGCGCCCCAAAGGCTGGGTCATCTCGCAGCATGATGTGCGCCTCCACACCCCTGACGCGACCCTCTACCCACCCAGCCCCGCGCGGGAGGCACTGGAAACCCTTGCCGCCCCGGCGCATCGCCGTATCGCAGCGCAGCTCCGGCAACCGGTCGGCCAAAGCGGAACGCGGCTGCACAACCATCTGGCCACGGTCTTTCCCGATCCGGTGGCGACACTCTGCGCCAAGGTCATGCGGCAGGCTGCATCAGAGGCAACGGGCGCGCCCTGTACCATTGCCGCCGTGGCACCACTCCAGCCTGCGGGCAATAAAGGCCGTCATAGCCTGATCGACCTGCCTGCGGGCATCCTGACCCGACAGGATGTGGCGGGCCTCGCTCCTTTTCAGGACCGGCTCTGCGTCATCAAACGGAGTGGCAGGCAAATCCGCGCACGGCTGGAGCGGAGCGCCGCATATTACGCCGTCATTCGTTCCGGCGAAGCACCGAAAATGCTGATCAACCCCGACAGCGCAGGCTATTTCTGCGACGGGTTATTTGGTCTGCGCTACGACATCGACCTCGGGCAACCGCCAGCTTTCACGCTCGCAGGCGAGCCGATAGCCGGACGGCGCGGCCGGATTGGGGCCATCGCGTCGAAAGGGCGGACGCTCGAGGATGACACCGAGGTCACCGTCGCGACCACCAGCTTTCGCGCAGGTGGCGGTGGCGGATATCCTGTCGTTCCTGAACAGGACATTCTTTGGCGGTCCGAAGGCACACTGCAAAGCATTCTTTGCGGTGCGGTTGCCGACGGTGCCGCACAAGACGTCCCGCGCGAAGTTGTCTGGCGCTTTCGCGCGCCGCAGGGCGCCGCTGCCGTTATCGGATCAGTGCCGGAAGGCTATACCCCCGAAGAAATCGGCGCGCGCGCAATCACACGTGATCCCGAGCAAGGCGGGCAGTTATTCCTGCAGTTCTGACGGGTTGCAGACTCATGGCGACGGGCCTATATGAAAAAGCGAGAGGTTGGCGCGGGCAGGCGCCTCGCCAACCTGGTCAGGACCGGAAGGTAGCAGCCATAACGAGCCCCGCTTGGGTCGTTGTCAGCCTCTCACCTCAGCGCTCGCAACAGCAGGCGCACAAGGCCCACCATCCAGAGACAGGAGGATGTTTATGATTGTCGTAAGCTATTGCCTCCGGTTCGGGGTGCGCTGAGCATTTTCCGTATCCTCGTCCGGTTCCCGTTGACCCCAAACGCAGGTCAACGCAGTTTTCCCCTATGACGAGGACAGATCATTGACTGACCTGACACGCGCCGACCTTGGATGGTCGCCCTTTTTCATGTCCCAGCTCGACATTGACGAGTTGGAAACCCACACCCCTGCCCGTATCACAGAGGTCCACCGCGACCGCGTGAATGCGCTTTCCGAAATCGGCCCGCTTGAGCTGACCCTCGACCCCGGCATCACCACGGCCGCTGTGGCCGTCGGTGACTGGGTTCTGTGCCTGCCGCAGCAGCACCGCCTGACCCGCGTGCTGGAGCGCCAGACCGAACTGTCGCGCGGGACCGAGTATCACACCGGCGAAAAGCAACTGATCGCCGCCAATCTCGATACGCTTTTCATCACGACCTCCTGCAACAACGACTTCAACGCCGCACGGCTGGAACGCTATCTGGCGCTCGCCCATGACGCGCTGATCACGCCGGTGATCCTGATCACCAAGGCCGACCAGACCGATGATCCTGAAAGCTACGCGTACCAGGCCAAGGCCTTGGGGCGGAACCTCGAGGTCATCGTGCTCAATGCCAAAGGTGATGACGTGACCGATGTGCTGGCCCCGTGGTGCGGCAATGGGCAGACAATTGCCCTGACCGGCTCCTCCGGTGTCGGCAAGACAACCATCGCCAATGCACTGACCGGCGGCGCGGCGCTGACGCAGGACATCCGCGAGGATGACGCGCGCGGCCGGCACACGACAACGGCGCGGTCACTGCACCGCATGAAGGCTGGCGGCTGGCTGATCGACACGCCCGGTATGCGCGGGCTTGGCGTCGCCGAGGTCGCCTACGGGATCGACGCGACCTTCCTCGAAATCTCGGAAGCCGCCGCCATGTGCAAATTTCGCGATTGCGCCCATGAAACCGAACCCGGCTGTGCCGTGCAGGCCGCGATTGCCGCAGGCAAGATCGACCCCGACCGGCTGCGTCGTTTCAACAAGCTGAAACGCGAGAACGCGCAGGCGACCGAGACCATTGCACAGGCCCGCGACCGCAATCGCAAGTTTGGCAAGATGGTCAAAGGCGCGATGCAGACCAAGCACAAGAACCGCTAGCGACCCGAGGCTACGTATGGCGGATGTATGGACAGGTGCCATACGCCTGCCATACGCTGTCCGTACACCGTTTTTGCCCTCTAGCCCTGCAACGCCCAAGCCATTTGCGCCTCGGTCTCAACCGCGCATGGGCGGGCGCGGCGCAGCCGGTCAAGCGCTGCGTCGGGGGCTTCGCCTGCAGCGATGATTAGGCGCAGACAGACCATGCCCGACCGCCCGCAACCGCCATAGCAATGCACAAGCACCTTGCCGCCGCGTTGCAGGATGGCCAGCGCCCGCGCCCGCGCTTCGGGCCATTTGTCATCCAAGGGAACACCCATATCCGGCACCGGAAAATGCATCCAAGCTATCCCCGCATTGCCAAGGTCCGCGCCAAGCGTGCCTGCCCCCTTGCGCTCCAATTCGGATTGCGCGGTCATCGTGATGACCAGATCAGGCCGCCACTCCAGCAGGTGCAGCCAGTCCGTATAATAGTGCCGTGTCCGCCCCGGCATCGGCGATATCGCCAGCGTGCCGCCTGCGAATGGCAGGTCGTAGATCGCAAAACCGTCCATGGCGCCAGTTAAGCCTCGCCCACCAGAATAATCCAGCTAGATTAGCGCCATGAGCAAAGATGAAGAGCGCGCCGAACAACGCACCGAATGGGCCGAAGACCGCACGATCATGGCCAACGAACGGACCTTCTCCAGCTGGATGGGGACGGGCATGGGTGCGATCGGTGTCGCCATCGGCCTCAAAGCTTTTTTCGGCGCCTTTGAACCGACATGGGCGGCCAAACTGGTGGCAACAATCTTCATTATTGCAGCGATCTTTATCTTCTGGTCGGCGCGCAAGCAGGCCTGTGCCACCTTCGCCCGGCTTCAGGAACGTGAGGTCGAAGCCACCCCTGCGCGCAACTATACCCTGCTCGCGTCGATCCTGACGTTTGCCGCGGTTGCTACGGGCATCATCCCGTGGTCCCTCTGAGCGGTGGACCTCGCGCGCCGCGCGCCCTAGGCTGAGCCTCGACCGAATCCATCCCCAAAGGCTGCAATGTCCGATCCGCAAAAGTACCAAGTCCTCGCCCGCAAGTACCGGCCCGAGACCTTTGCCGATCTGGTGGGGCAGGACGCGATGGTGCGGACCCTGCGGAATGCCTTTGCCGCCGACCGGATCGCGCAGGCCTTTATCATGACGGGCATCCGCGGAACGGGGAAAACCACCACGGCGCGGATCATCGCCAAGGGCATGAACTGCATCGGCCCCGACGGACAGGGCGGCCCGACGACCGACCCTTGCGGCCAGTGCGAACATTGCGTGGCGATCATGGAAGGGCGCCATGTGGATGTCATGGAAATGGACGCCGCATCACGCACCGGCGTCGGTGATATCCGCGAGATTATCGACTCGGTCCACTACCGCGCGGCCTCGGCCCGCTACAAGATCTACATCATCGACGAGGTACATATGCTCTCCAAGAACGCGTTCAACGCGCTCTTGAAGACGCTCGAAGAACCCCCCGCCCACGTCAAATTCATCTTCGCCACAACGGAAATCCGGCAGGTGCCTGTCACGATCCTGTCGCGCTGTCAGCGCTTCGACCTGCGCCGGATCGAACCCGAAACCCAGATTGCACTCTTGCGCAAGATCGCCAATGCGGAAGGCGCCGAGATCACGGACGAGGCCCTGGCCCTGATCACCCGCGCCGCCGAAGGGTCCGCCCGCGATGCGCAGTCGCTGCTGGATCAGGCGATCAGCCATGGCGCGGGCGAGACCACGGCCGATCAAGTCCGCGCGATGCTGGGGCTGGCGGATCGTGGCCGCATTCTCGACCTCTTCGATCTGATCATGAAGGGCGAGGCCGCTGCCGCATTGACCGAACTTTCGGCGCAATATGCCGATGGCGTCGATCCGATGGCCGTCCTGCGCGATCTGGCCGAGGTCTGCCACTGGATCAGCGTGATCAAGATCACCCCCGAAGCCGCCGAAGACCCCACCGTCAGTCCTGACGAGCGGGTGCGCGGCCAGCAGATGGCGAACGACCTGCCGATGCGGGTGCTCAGCCGGATGTGGCAGATGCTGCTGAAATCACTGGAAGAGGTCGCACAGGCCCCCAATGCAATGATGGCCGCCGAAATGGCCGTGATCCGCCTGACCCATGTGGCCGATCTGCCGACACCCGAAGAACTGGTGCGCAAACTGCAGGACGCGACGCCCCCGCCCTCTGGCGGGCCAAGTGCTGGTCGCCCGGCGCCGACAGGTGGCACCACCACACAGGCCATGGGCACACCCGCTCCGACGCACGCAGGTCCTTCAGGACCTTCCGCCTCTGGCGCGCAGACGGCTGTGGCCCTCGCGCCTGATGCGCTCCAGCACTACGCCCGCTTCGAAGATGTCGTCGCCCTGATCCGCCACCACCGCGACGTGAAACTGCTGGTCGAAGTCGAGACCGGCCTGCGGCTGGTCAGCTATCAACCGGGCCGGATCGAAGTGAACCCGACGGCTGACGCTGCACCCGATCTCGTCGGGCGTTTGGGCGCCCGCCTTCAGGCCTGGACAGGCAACCGCTGGGCCATCAGCGTCGCTGCCGGAGGCGGCCCGACGATTGCCGAAACACGCGACGCTGCCGAAAACGCCCTGCAGGCCAAGGCAGAAAGCCACCCGCTTGTGCAGGCCGTGATCGCCGCCTTCCCCAAGGCCAAGATCACCGAAATCCGCACCGAAGCCGAAAAACAGCAGGACGCCGCCGAGGATGCCCTGCCCGAAGTGGATGACGAATGGGACCCCTTCGACGACGACTGACCCTCGCCGCCCTGTTCGCATCCATGGGCCTGCCCGCTTGGGCAGACACCTGTGCCGAAATGCGGCCAGGCTGGGATGGCACCCCTGTGAGCGCGTTTCAGGAACTCGTCTTTCTGATGCAGTCACCACTGGTGCTGGTCCTGATCCTGCTCACCGCCGTCGCGGTCCGGTTCCACAGCGAATGGGGCGGACTGGCCTGCGTCGTGGGGTGGAGTATCGCGACCTACCTTGTCACAGACTGGAGCGGCAGCAGTGCGACACAGACCGCCGCAGCGCAGGAAGGCTGCGTCGGCAGCCCTGTGCTCTTCATTACGTTTGCTGCCGCCTTATGTATCGGTGTAGTGCTGTACACAGCGCCGCTCGGCAAACGAAAACAGAATTAGGAGATCCCGATGCTCAAAGGTCTAGGAGGTCTTGGCGATATGGCCAAGATGATGAAACAGGCGCAGGAAATGCAGACCAAGATGGCCCAGATGCAGGACGATCTGGAAAACATCATGGTCACCGGCGAAAGTGGCGCGGGCCTTGTGAAGGCGACAGCCACCGCCAAAGGCGAACTCAAGGGCCTCGACATTGATCCGTCGATCTTCAACGGCGATGACAAGGAAGTTGTCGAAGACCTGATCCTTGCCGCTATCAAGGACGCACAGTCAAAAGCGGCAGAGCGTTCAAAAGAAGAAATGGGTAAGATGGCACAGGAACTGGGCCTGCCAGCAGGCATGAACCTGCCGTTCTGATCTTCTCATGTTCGAAAAAACCTCCGTCGGAGGCATGAAATCTCTTTGCGACAGGCCCGCCACGGATGAGCAACGGCACTGACGATCTCGACAATCTGATTGCGCTCATGGCGAAGCTGCCGGGGCTGGGACCGCGCTCGGCGCGGCGGGCAGTGCTGCATCTGGTAAAGAAGCGTGCGCTTCTCCTGCTCCCGCTCGCTGACGCAATGCATCAGGTCGGGGTCAATGTGCGCGAGTGCCTGAACTGCGCCAACATCTGCTCGGGCGACATCTGTGATATCTGCGCCTCCGAGAAACGCGGCAACGGACAAATTGCCGTGGTCGAGGATGTGGCCGACCTCTGGGCGATGGAGCGGAGCGGCGTTTTCAAAGGGCGCTATCATGTCCTTGGCGGCACGCTCTCGGCACTCGATGCCATCGGGCCGGAAGAGTTGCGCATCCCCAAACTGATCGACCGTATCAAGACAGAACAGGTGACCGAAGTGATCCTCGCACTTGGTGCGACAATCGACGGGCAGACCACAGCGCATTACATCGCCGACCAACTGCCCGGGATCACCGTGACCTCGCTAGCGCAGGGTGTGCCGGTCGGGGGCGAGCTAGATTACCTTGATGACGGCACAATCACGGCCGCACTGAACGCGCGCAAATCACTCTGAGAGCGGATGGGCCAGCGCCTCGGCGAGCAGGTCAAAGACAATCCTGATCCGGCGACTGGTGCGCAGCTCGCGGTGGGTCGCAAGCCAGACCGGAAAGCGGATCGGCGGCGCCTCCGGTAGCACCCGTTCGATACCCGTCGTGTCAGGCGCAAACTCGACCGGGCCAACCAGAATACCAAGACCCGCCCGCATCATCTCCCACATCACGACCGCACTGTCCGAATTCGCCCGAAAGCGCTCGGGCAGGACAGTGACGCCCTGCCCCGTCAGAAACGCCAGCATCTGCACTGTATCACGCGGGCCGATAAAGCTGTGGTGCTCAAGCTCTGCAATCGTTTCGGGGCGGCCGTAGCGGTCAAGATAGCTGGTCGCCGCATAATACCCCGCTGATGCATCGGGCAAACGTCGTGCAATCAGGTCGGGTTGCTCCGGCTGGACGTGCCGGATCGCGATATCGGCATCACGGCGCGTCAGGTTCTCGATCAGGTTCGAGGCCACGATGTCGACGATGATACCCGGAGCCTCTTCTCTGAGCCGACTCAAGACCTTTGGCAGATAGCCCGCAGCGAGCAGGTCACTCGCCGTGATGACAACACGGCCCGCCACATCCTCGGATTGCCCGGCGGCCACCATAGACACGCGGCTGGCCGCATCGCCCATGGCCTGCACATGCTCCAGCAGATCCCGCGCGGCACCTGTCATCACCAGCGAGCGACCCGCGCGCTCAAAAAGCGTGACGCCAAGGTCTGCCTCGAGCCCCGAAATCTGTCGCCCGACCGTCGGCTGCGTGGACCCCAGCGCCCGCGCTGCCGCACTCAGCGAGCCCTCTTCCGCCGTCGCAAGAAACGCGCGGATCTGGTTCCAGTCAAAGGATACGGCCTGCCAATTCATACAAATATGTATATAAGTCCGCCGAAATTACGCAATTCCTATTGTATATCCGAATAGGTATGGTCTTTGCAGCAACGAGAGAGACCACACCATGAGCAATCCGGTTTTCTGGGACAAAGCGGCAGAGAAATACGCGAAGTCCCCCATCAAAGACATGAAGGCCTATGAGGAGACGCTTGTCAGGGCACGCCATTATCTGCGCGAGGATGACCACCTGCTCGAAGTTGGCTGTGGCACAGGCACCACCGCACTCAAGCTCGCTCCCTTTGTCGGCAGGATTACTGCGACGGATATCTCGGGCGAGATGATTGGTATTGCCAAGCGCAAGCAGAAAGAAGCCGGCATTGGGAATGTCACCTTCCTCACGTCGGAAATCATGCAGCCTCTGGCCGAAGCCCCGTTTGATGCGGTCTTTGCGTCAAGCATCCTGCATCTGGTCGATGATCTCGACGCAACGCTCGCCCACCTCTTTGCGCAGGTCAAACCGGGTGGCTTAGTAATCACCAAGACCGCCTGTCTGAAAAACATGAGCAGGCTCATCCCGCCCATGATCAAAGTCATGCAGTTTTTCGGTAAAGCCCCGCATGTGCTTCACTTCAGCACTGACGAGCTTGAAGCCGCGTTTCGCAAGGCCGGGTTCCGCGTCATTGAGACCGGTCATTTCGGCAAGAACCGCTATACACATTTCGTGGTGGCACAGCGCCCCGCATAAGAAAACGGGGCCGGCTTTCGCCGACCCCGCTTTATCGTTCAGACGATAATCCGCGGATCAATCGTCGTCGTCATCATTGTCTGGCAGGTTGAAGAAGCTATCGGCGTCAGTGATGTCGCGGTTGTCTTCTTCTTCCTCATCCTCGACCTCGTCACGCGGGTCGGACAGGCTGAATGTCTCCAGTCCGGCCATAGCGCTTGGCATCTTCGGTTCTGGAGCCATGCCGAGCGACTGTTCTGTGCTGACCAGCTTGCGGCGCTCGTCATCAGACATCGCCGCGCCTTCCTTGGCTTTCTTGGCATTGGCCTTTTGCACAGCCGCATCCAGCTCGGACTGCTTGCAGAGACCCAGAGCCACCGGATCGATGGGTTCAAGGTTGTTGATGTTCCAGTGGGTCCGGTCACGGATTGCCTGAATGGTCGGCTTGGTCGTGCCAACCAGTTTCGAGATCTGACCGTCGGACAGCTCGGGGTGGAACTTTACCAGCCAGTAGATCGAGGCCGGACGGTCCTGACGCTTGGAGAGTGGGGTATAGCGTGGACCACGGCGTTTTTCCTCGCCTTCGGCAGCGGCGTAATGCTTGAGCTTCAGCTTGTGCAGCGGATCGGCCTCGGCCTTATCGATTTCTTCCTGCGTCAGCTGGTTATTAGCAATCGGGTCAAACCCCTTCACGCCTACCGCAACATCACCATCAGCGATGCCCTGTACTTCCAATTCGTGAAAGCCGCAGAAATCCGCGATCTGCTTGAATGTCAGCGTGGTGTTATCGCAGAGCCATACAGCCGTGGCTTTGGCCATAATCGGTTTACCGGACATCTTTCATCTCCATCATTGCAACAGACAAGCCTCTCCCGCGCCCTGACTTGGGCAGACTGTTTTCACAGCCGGGTTCTCGCATTGTCGGGGAACTTGAGCGCTATATAATGGCCGGATCGACAATATGAAAGGTCAAAATGCGCGTCCTTGCTGTCCTGCTTTCGCTCCTATCGTTCCCTGCAGCCGCACAGGACCGCGCCGGGCAATTCGACTATTATGTCCTGTCGCTGTCGTGGTCGCCGAACTGGTGCGCTCTTGAGGGGGACGCACGCAACTCTCCCCAATGCGACCCCGACGCGGATTTCGGATGGATCTTGCACGGGCTTTGGCCGCAATACGAATTCGGCTACCCCGAGTATTGTCGGACCAGTGAACGCCCGCCCAGCCGGAGCGAGACTGCGGACATGGCGGACGTGATGGGAACCTCCGGTCTTGCCTGGCACCAGTGGCGCAAGCACGGGGTATGCTCTGATCTGTCTTCAGAGGACTATTACGCGCTGTCGCGCGAGGCATTTAGCCAGATCACCCGCCCGCAGGTGCTGCGCCAGCTGGATCGCACCGTGACCCTGCCCGCCAAGCTGATCGAAGAAGCCTTCTTGCGCGAAAACCCCACGCTCACAGCCGATCAGATCACAATCACCTGCAAGGAGGGCTATATCCAGGAGGCCCGGATCTGCCTGACGCAGGACCTTGATTTCCGTGATTGCGGCATGGATGTGCAGCGCGACTGCGCGCTTTCCAGCGCGCAATTCGATCCGATCCGCTGATACAAAAACACCGGCCAAAGCCGGTGTTTCGATCACTCAGTCATTAATGCCTATGCACCGGGTGCTGTCGGCTCTTGTTCGGCTGCGGCTGTGGTGCCGTCCTTCAACCTCACCTCGCCGCGGGTGTCCTGACATTTTGGTGTGCCGTCGCGATTCAGGCGCGGGGTCATGTACCCTTCGAGGCCATCGTCGATGTACCAGTGCTGGCAGCCATCAGGGTCAATCCAGACGTTTGCAAAGCCGTCGCGGAGGAAACCGCCGTCAATCCCGCTATCCGTAATCGCGTTGCTGTCGCCATCACGCTCACGGGCCGCAAGCAAGGCTGCCGCAATACCCAAAACTACAATCTGTTTAATGCCCATATGTCTCACACCAGTTCACGGCGAGATTCGCGTCAAAAGATTGTTGCGACTTTATGAGGCCAAGTTGAACAGGTCTATAATGACGCCAGTGTTTCTGCCTAATTCTGTGAAACTCTTCGGCTTTTTGTTCCAATTTTGTCCCAGATACTTCGCAAGATGCGCGGCATGGTTGTCTGCTAGCTCAGTATTTCGGCACAAAGCGCGCTATCGGGGTCGCCAAGCCCTTCAACGACGGAGAAGTGGTGTTCGCCCTCGGTAGTCACATTCCGGCAGCCCCAATGTCCGGCCAAAGACGCCGCCTGCTCAAGAAACACAGGACGTTCGTCCGCGCCGACCCAGACAGTCCTGTCCCAGCGGGGCACCGGAAGGTGGACCGGACTTTCGGCAGCAGCCTCCTCTGCATCAAGCTGCAAGACCTTGTTCATAGAGGTACGCATCAATGGGGCAAGATCGGCAACTGGCGACACGGAAACCGTTTTCTCGACACGGTCCTGCCAGCGGAGCATCGGATTGGGGACAGAGACACGAGCTGCCAAATGCCCGCCAGCGGAATGCCCGATCAGGCGGATCGGTCCCGGAACGCGGGCGGCGGCTGTCGTGACGGCCTGCGCAATCTGCGTACCGATCTCGGTAATCCGCACCTGCGGGCAAAGGTCATAGGAGGGCATGGCGACCGTCCAGCCATGGGCCAGGGGACCTGCGGCAAGATGTGACCAGAAGGATTTGTCGAACCGCAGCCAGTAGCCGCCATGGACAAAGATCAGCAGCCCCTTTGAAAGACGTGAAGGGTGGAACAGATCGAACCGCTGCCGGGCACTTTCGCCATAGATCAGGTCAAGCTCGCAAACGGATCCCGCCCGAAAGGCTGCAGCCTCTTCCGACCATTTCGCGGGGTAGTCATCACCGCCCGGAATGTAGGCTGCATTCTGATAAGCGTCGTCCAATTCCATCATGACCCCCTTTACGGCACATGCCATGATAGGTCAGATAGCGCCCAAAGCTGAAGGAGGCCACTATGCTCGACGATACGACCCAATTGAAGTCACTTTTGTCACGCCCGGACCTTGTGTGCGAAGACGCATTTCTCGCCGGCGAATGGGTGCAGGCCCGCAGCGGCAAGACCTTTGCTGTCACCAACCCTGCCCGCGGCGACGTCATCGCAAATGTGCCGGATCTTTCCCGCGAGGAAACCGCCGAAGCGATCGCCGCAGCAGAAGTCGCGCAAAAAGCCTGGGCCGCACGCGCGGCCAAAGAGCGCGCCAACGTGCTGCGCAAGTGGTTCGACCTGATGATGGCAAATCAGGAAGACCTCGCCATCATCATGACCGCCGAGCAGGGCAAACCCCTCGCGGAAGCACGCGGTGAAGTAAGCTATGGCGCGTCCTTCGTCGAATGGTTCGCTGAAGAAGCCAAGCGTATCTACGGTGAGACCATCCCCGGCCATATGGCGGACAAGCGGATCACCGTGATCAAGCAACCGATCGGTGTCGCGGCAGGCATCACGCCCTGGAACTTCCCTAATGCCATGATCGCCCGCAAGGTCGCCCCTGCTCTGGCCGCGGGCTGTGCCTTCGTGATCAAACCGTCGGAACTGACACCGCTTTCCGCTCTGGCCATGGCAAAGCTCGCCGAAGAGGCAGGTGTGCCCAAGGGTCTTTTCTCGGTCATCACCTCGTCGGATGCGCCGAGCATCGGCAAAGAGTTCTGCGAGAACCCGCGCGTCCGCAAACTGACCTTTACCGGCTCGACACAGGTGGGCCGCATCCTTCTGGCACAAGCCGCCGATCAGGTGATGAAATGCTCGATGGAGCTGGGCGGTAACGCGCCGTTCATCGTCTTTGACGACGCCGATCTTGATGCAGCCGTTCAAGGTGCCATCGCCTGCAAGTTCCGCAACAATGGCCAGACCTGCGTCTGCGCGAACCGCATCTATGTGCAGGCCGGTGTCTATGACGCCTTCGCCGCCAAGTTCAAAGTGGCCGTCGAGGCGCTGAAGGTCGGCGACGGCATGGAAGAAGGCACAACCCTCGGCCCGCTGATCGAGCCAAAAGCCGTCGACAAGGTGCAAAGCCATCTGGACGACGCTCTGGCAAAGGGCGGCGAGATCCTGACGGGCGGCAAGCCGCACGCCTTGGGCGGCCAGTTCTTTGAGCCAACCATCGTAACCAAAGCCACCAAGGACATGCTCGTCAGCACCGACGAAACCTTTGGCCCCTTCGCCCCGCTCTTCAAGTTCGAGAACGAGGATGACGTCATCGCACTGGCCAATGACACGATCTACGGCCTCGCATCCTATTTCTACGCCAAGGACATCAGCCGCGTGACCAAAGTGGCCGAGGCGCTGGAATACGGGATCGTGGGTGTGAACACAGGTATCATCTCGACCGAAGTGGCGCCTTTTGGCGGGGTCAAGCAGTCCGGTCTGGGCCGCGAGGGTTCACACCACGGGATCGAAGACTATCTCGAGATGAAATACATCTGCACGAGCGTCTGATCGAAAAAATTTTTGCGGGGTCGCCAAGGATTGACCCACGCCGCGCGTCCCACCAACGTGATGCGCATGATGACGGATGATCAGGAACTGGCGAAGGCCGCCGCTGCCGGTGACGGTGCGGCCTTCGCCAGCTTGCTCGACCGGCACTATGACCGGATATTTGCCTTCAGCTTCCGTCTGACCGGATCGCGGTCCGAGGCAGAAGACCTCACCCAGGACATCTGCCTTGCGCTGCCCGCGAAGCTGAAAAGCTATGCAGGGCATGCGAAGGTCACGACATGGCTTTACCGTGTCGTGATGAACGCCGCACACGACCGCAGGCGCAAGGGCGCGCGCTACCGGCGGGCGACCGACGGTTGGGGTGACTGGGAGGAACAGCGCACAGCCGCCAACGCGGAGGCAGCACAGCAGATCGACTGGCTTTATCAGGCCATGGCAGCCCTCCCCGAACCCTTGCGCGACACGCTCGCACTGACCCTTGACGACGTCACCCACGCCGATGCCGCCGAGATACTCGGCGTGTCGGAAGGCACGATCAGCTGGCGGATTTCAGAAGCCAAGAAAGCCCTGCGCGCCCTGCGCGAGAAGGAGGACCGGACATGACTGACCGCGACCCGGACTTTGACATTCTGAAGGCGGCCATGGCCACCGCGACCCCGAAGCCGGACGCCACCCGTCGCGCCGAAAATCTTGCGCGCGCGCAGGAGGTTTTCGCACGCCAGCACCAGACACGGAGTCCGGCTACACCGTCATTCTGGCAAAGGCTCCGCGCACCCGGCGGAACATGGGCAGGTCTGGGCACAGTGGCGGTGGCCCTTGCTGCCCTGGTGCTTTTTGTGCAGCCAACCGGCGCGCCGCTGGGGCCTTCGGTCGAGACAGCGCGCGCGCCACAGGCCGCGCCACCTTCGGCTTTCTCGGATGAGGTGACCCTTCAAAGCCGGTCCGCAGAACCAGCGATGGAGGAGGCATTGATGGCACCGCAAAGCATAGCCGACGCCACCATCGCCGAAGCCGCGCCAACCGCCCGCGCAGCGATGCCAGACCCAGTCCAGATGTTGCAGGAAACCCTCGCCTCCGGTCGCTTGCCCGATGCCGGAGAGGTGGACGCCATCCTTCTGGTCCACGCGCTCGCCCCGCGTTTGGGGATCCGCCCGCCAATCCACTACGCGGTGCCTTGGTCAGAAAGGACGGTGTTGCGCGACAGCGGGCAGCGCGATGATCCGATGCGCTTTTCGCCCATGCCATTTGACGACAGCCTCACCGCAACCGAACGGTTCGAGCCGCGCGCACCCGCAGAAATACGCTATGTGATCGCGCTCACCGGCTTTACGACGCTTCTGGAAACAGGCGTGCGTGACTTGAACGGTTGGACTTACGCGGATGCGCTCGAAATGGCGCGCGCCTCGCAGGTTGCGGCACCGCAGGTCCTTGCGCTGATGGAGGCTGCTGCCGAAATTGCAGCCGCGCGGCCCTAGACCAACTCCTCGGCACGCGGGATGATTTCCTGCTCGATCAGCCGTTGCAGATCACCGAAATACCCTCCCGACCGCGCAGGGCGCAGCGGGTCGGACGTGATCGCGACGGTCAAACCGACGTCAGGCGCGACGCAAATGATCTGGCCGCCGTAGCCCCGCGCCAAGGCATAGTCGGTGCCACCCGTACTGCCCAGAAACCAGCCATAGCCATAAAGCAGCCCCGACCAGCGCGACCGCGTTTGCGGCTGGAATGACTGCCGCACCCAATCGGCACTCAAAACCTGCTCACCATCAAAAGCCCCACCACGGCGGTAGACTTCGCCAAAGCGGACCATTGCATCCAGCGTCAGCGCCATTTCGTTGCCGCCGAGGTAGCGACCCTGCGGGTCACGCGTCCATGCGGGAATGTCGATTCCCAAGGGCCGCCCGAGGCGCGCGCGCGCAAGGTCCAGCAGGGACTGACCCGTGATTTCCGACAGAGCCGCACCGAGAACATGAAACGAGCCGGTCGAATAGAGCATGCCCTCTCCCGGTTCCGCGACAAAGGGCCGGGACAGGGCGTTGGCGACCCAGTTCCGGCTGCTCACCCAGTCGCCGTAATTCGCACCCCAGGTGCGCTCCAGCCCTGCCTGCATCGTGACCAGATCGGCCAGCGTGATTTCGGCCACGCGCGGGTCAGCACTCGAGGGGATCAGACGCGGGGCGACATCACCAAGGCGCGCGTCAACGCCTGTGACCTCGCCGCGATCAATCGCCGTGCCGAGCAGGGCAGCCACAACAGATTTGGACACGGATTTGATCGGGACAACCCGCCCGAGCGAAGGCCCGCGAAAGACGTCAGCAAACCGCTGTTGGCCGCCCTGCCAGATCATCATGGCATGGCACTGGTCAAAACTGCGCGCACGGGCGGCAGCCTCCGCCCAAGGGTCGGTCTGGGCGATGGCTGGTGTGGCAAGTGCGGCACCGGCGGTCGCCAGAAACTGGCGGCGGGAGAATGGAAGCGTCTCAATCATACCGGCCAAAATAGTGGCTGCCCGACACATGGCCATGCACATTTGCGTGCGTCAGTGGCGGTAGGCCTCGGTTTCGTAAAAGTCGCGCAGCGTCTGCCCTTTCTGCGGGCGGAAACGGTCCAGTTCCTCGACCGCGGAAATGCGGTCCAACCGGAACATGCGGAAGGCCTCGCGCAGCTCGCACCAGCAGATCGCAGTCCAGACCTTGCCCCAGAACCAGACACCCAAAGGCCGTACCGTGCGCTCGGTGCCGCGCCCCTGTTCGTCGGCATAGGTCATCCGCAGGCGCTTGTGGCCCTGTGCGGCGGCTTCGAAAAGATCAAGGTAGTCGCGCAAGCTGCCCCCCTCGTAGGGCCAGCTCATCGCATGAACCGCGACCTGCCCCACCTGCGCGCGGGCCTCTTCGGGCAGTACCGCGTCGATCTTGATCAGCGCCTCCTGGGCGGCGGCAGCCATTCTCGTGCCTCCCCATGCCTGCAGGACCCGCGCGCCGGACACCAGTGCCACGATCTCTTCCTGCGTGAACATCAGCGGTGGCAGGTCATAGCCGTCCCGCATCAGATAGCCGACACCCGCCTAACCCTCGATCGGGACGCCGCTGCCGATCAGATGCGCGATGTCGCGGTAGACCGTGCGGGGTGTCACTTCCAGCTTTTCGGCAAGCTGTGCCGCCGTCGTGAGCCGACCGTCCCGCAGATACTGCAGGATCTGGAACAGGCGGTCGGCCCGCCGCATCAGGCGGCAGCCTCGTAGAGACCGATGGAATTGCCATCGAGGTCCCGGGCATAGACAAACCGACCCGTCGGCAGCGGGATCGGGTCGCTTACGATTTCGCCGCCGGCTTCCTTGCACCGAGCGATACCGGCTTCGAGGCTGTCTGGCAGGCCAAGGTGGATCGTATTGCCGCCGTCTGGTGCAGGCTTGCCGGGATAAAGATGGGCGCCAGCAACATTCTGCGTCCCTCCTAGATCGGCCATCGGGTTCGGACCGCTGGTGTCGATTGTCATCACGTAGCCGAAGACCTTGCTGTAGAAAGCCACAGATTTCTCAAGGTCGGTCACAGGAATTTCGCCCCATACCATAATATCACGATCAGCCATGTCTCATCTCCTTTGCTGGTTGATGGACATGGGTAAATCATACCCCTGCTGACAGCATTATGTCAGCATGTTTTCAGGAGACCCCATTACTTCTCTGCGATCCATCCCAGCCCGTCAGCAGTGGCGTCGCGCGGCTTGTATTCGCCCGAGACAAAGCCTGCATAACCCTCGGCATCCAGCTGCGCAAAGAAGGCAGGATAGTCGAACGCGCCCTGATCAGGCTCACCCCTGTCGGTGATCTGGGCCACTTGAATATGCGCAGTGATATCGCGCATCCGGTCCCATGTTCCCAAGACATCACCCGTGATCTTGGCAGCATGGAAGGTATCGAACTGCAGGCGCAGGTTCGGGGCGTCAACTGCCGCGACGATCTCATGCGCGAGATCGAAGTCGCTCAGGAAATAGCCCGGCATGGTGTCGGTATTGATCGGTTCGATGGTCAGGCTCTGGGCAGGTGCCTCTGCCGCAGCCCAGCGCAGGTTGCGGATCAGGGTCGCTTTCGCCTCGGGGCCCTCGGCGACACCGGACATGATGTGAAGATGCTTTGCACCAAGCGTGCGCGCATAGCGGTGCGCGCGGCGAAAATCCCGCTCGAACCGCGCCTCCAGCCCCTGCACGGCCGCCCAGCCCTGATCCCCGCCGGTGTAATTCGGCGGCGGGCAGTTGATCAGCGCCATCGGGATAGCGTGCAGCGCCAGCGCATTCACGATGTCCTGCGCGTTGGTGTCATAGGGAGACAGCACCTCGACTGCATCAAAGCCGGCCTCGGCTGCCGCGCCGATGCGCTCGATGAAGGGAAGTTCGGTAAAAAGCCACGTCAGGTTCGCGCAGAATCTTGGCATCATGTCACCCAGTCAGAGTCACTCAGACCACTTTGTGACCGTCCGCATCAGCATTTGCAAACACGCGCATCTCGATTAATTTAAGGTGAACAGAAAGGATGATCACATGAAGGGCATCGCCCGTTTCCTCGTTGGGCTATTCATGCCACTGATCCTGATCGCAAGCGGGGCAGGACTGATCGGGGTCGGGATGACCTACGAGATCGTCATTCTTGTCTGGGTCGGCCTCGCGCTGATCGCTGCGGGGATTATCTGGGGGCTGATCCTCTATTTCTGGGCCGAAAGCGGAAGCTGGTAGCGGTCAAGCCCGGGCTCCCGATGCGCCCAATTATCAGGGCAGTTCGGCCGAAGGGATGATCGGAAAAAACTCACCCAGTGACCACAGGCCGAACCAGCTTTCGCCCTGATAGTCCGCATGCTCGCCGATTTCGACCAGACGGTAGAAGGACTTGCGGTCGATCAATGCCTCAAGATTGGCGCGCACAAGGATATAGGGTGACGGCTCGCCTGTTTCGGGGTCGCGCTCGACACGGATCGGATGATCGGGACCTGCGGTCATCTTGTCGCCCACGTTGGTCTCGAACACCAGCCCGTCACCTTTGCGATTGAAATCGACAGCAACAAAGGGTGCGTCATCGACAGTGATCCCCACCTTCTCGACCGGCGTGACCAGCACATAGTCGTCGCCATCCTTGCGCAGGATGGTCGAGAACAGCCGGACCAGTTCGGGCCGCCCGATCGGCGTGCGCAGATAGAACCATGTCCCGTCGCGGGCGATGCGCATGTCGATATCCCCGCAATGGGGCGGGTTCCACAGATGCACCGGTGGCAAACCGCCTTTCTGGGCTGCACGCGCGCTTGCAGCGATGCTTTCGGCGGATGGGGTCACAATCTTTTGTGTGGTCATTGTTTTTGCCATTGGGTGTGATGGAATTATCTGTTGAAGTAACACTATAGCTCAACCGGAGGAATGTCATGGCCACGGATGCCGATCTTGTCGCGGAAATCGAGGCGCTTGGCACAAAGCTGGGTGAGGCCCGCGAGAGTATCGCCGCCCGTTTCATCGGCCAACCCCGCGTCGTTGACCTGACGCTGACCGCCCTGATCTGCGGCGGACACGCGGTTCTGATCGGCCTGCCCGGCCTAGGTAAGACACGGCTCGTGGATACGCTTTCGACGGTGATGGGCCTCAAGGGAAACCGGATCCAGTTCACGCCGGACCTGATGCCTGCCGATATCCTCGGGTCAGAGGTGCTGGAAACATCGAACGATGGCAAACGCAGTTTCCGCTTTATCGAGGGGCCGGTCTTTTGCCAGCTTCTGATGGCGGACGAGATCAACCGCGCCTCGCCACGGACGCAATCGGCGCTGCTGCAGGCGATGCAGGAAAAGGAAGTCACCATCGCCGGCGAACACCACCCGCTTGGGGTCCCCTTCCACGTCCTTGCCACGCAGAACCCGATCGAACAGGAAGGTACCTACCCGCTACCCGAAGCGCAGCTTGACCGCTTCCTTGTGCAGATCGACGTGCCCTACCCAACGCGCGATACCGAAAAGGACATCCTGATCGCCACAACAGGCGTGACCGATGCAAAGTCCAAAGCAGTCTTCACTGCCGACGAACTCCTTGCCGCGCAGAAGCTGCTGCGCCGGATGCCGGTAGGCGACAATATCGTCGAGATGATCCTCGATCTGGTCCGCGCCTGCCGCCCCGGCGACGAGAGCGCACCAGATATCATCCGCCAGAACATCAGCTGGGGTCCCGGCCCGCGCGCCGCACAGGCGCTCATGCTCACCGTCCGCGCGCAGGCGCTGCTTGAGGGACGTCTCGCCCCGTCTGCCGAGGATGTGCGCAAAACGGCCGTGCCGGTGCTGGAACACCGGATGGCCCTGTCATTTGCGGCACGTGCCCGCGGCGAAACCATCCAGCACGTCATCAATACCGTTGCAGACCAGATCACGACCGTCACTGCCGCTGCATGACCGAACCGCTCGCCCTCAGGTCCGAGGCCGAAGGTCTCGCAGCACCTCTGCCACCGCTTCTGGCGGAGGCCGAGCATCTGGCGACGACCGTGCTCTTGGGCGACCACGGGCGCAGGCGGGCGGGCACCGGTGATACATTCTGGCAATACCGGCCCGCGCAGCCGCATGATGCGGCACGCACGATCGACTGGCGCCGGTCCGGGCGGGCAGATGCGAATTTCGTGCAGGACAAGGAATGGCAGATCGCGCAATCGGTGATCCTCTGGGTGGATCAGGCGGCGGCGATGGGTTTCACCTCTGACAAGAACCTGCTGACCAAAGGGCAGCGCGCACGCCTTCTTGGGCTGGCAACGGCGATCCTTCTGGTGCGCGGCGGCGAACGGGTCGGGCTGACAGGTCTGCGCCTGCCGCCCCGACGCGGGCGCGGTCAATTGCGGCAGATGGCCGAGCTTTTGTCCGAGGACACCGATACGGACTACGGCACGCCCGAAGCGCAAGGCATGCTGCCCCATTCGCGCGCGCTTTTTATCAGCGACTTTCTTGGCGACATCGCCCCCGTCGAAGCCGCCCTGACCCGCGCTGCCGACAAGGGCGTCGGCGGGGCCTTGCTACAAGTCCTTGACCCGCAGGAAGAGGCCTTCCCTTTTGACGGGCGCACGATTTTCGAGAGTATGACCGGCGCGATGCGGCACGAAACCCATAAGGCCCGCGATCTGCGCGACCGCTATCTGGAGCGGCTTGCCGAACGCAAGGACCGGCTTGCGATGCTCGCCCGCACAACGGGCTGGCAGTTCCGCACCCACCACACAAATGATAGCGCTGCTGCGGCCCTTCTGTGGCTCTTTGGTGCGATGGAGCATCAGCGATGAGCGGTCTTCATCACTTTGCCCAAAATACTTCGGGGTCCGGGGCAGCGCCCCGGGAGCAAGGCTGATGTTCGCGCTCGGTCCCATAGGTTTCACAGCACCCTGGCTCTTGCTGGGGCTGATCGCCCTACCGATCCTCTGGCTTCTGCTACGCGCCGTACCTCCTGCCCCGATCCGGCGGCGGTTTCCGGGCGTGGCCCTGCTGCTCGGCCTTGTCGATGAGGACAACCAGACCGACCGGACCCCATGGTGGCTGCTGCTCTTGCGGACGCTGGCGGTCGCGGCTGTCATCCTTGGCTTTGCCGGTCCTGTCCTGAACCCGCAAAACGTCCGCGACGGCAGCGGAGACCTTGTCATTGCGCTGGATGGTTCTTGGGCAGGTGCCCCGAACTGGCAATCCCGCATTGACCGCGTCGACACGCTCCTGTCCGAAGCGATGCGCGCCGACCGGCGCGTGGCGGTGATCAACCTCAACGACCTGCCCGCCGACGGTATCCCCTTTGCCGCCCCCACTGAATGGCAGAACCGCCTGCCCAACCTGCAACCGCAGCCATGGCAGCCGCAGGATGTCGCCGCATGGTTTGCGGAACAGGACGACAATTTCGAGACCTACTGGATTTCGGACGGTCTGGACTGGGAAGGCCGCGAGGACCTGCTGGAGACTTTGCAGGCGCGTGGCGGCGTGACGGTCTTTCAGACACCCCACCCCGTGACAGGACTGCGGCCAGCGCGGTTCGAGGATGGCGAGGTCATTGTCTCGGCCACCCGTGCGCCGATCGGCGCACCACAGGAATTGACGATCTCTGCTGTCGGCCTTGATCCCGCAGGCGTGGAGCGGACATTGGCCGCCGTGCCGTTACGCTTTGGTGCAGGAGAACCGACTGCCGAGACTGCGATTGTCCTGCCGCCGGAACTGCGCAACCGGATCACACGTTTCGAAATCGACGGCCAGCGCTCTGCAGCCGCTGTCAGTCTTGCCGACGACGCCCTGCGCCGCCGCGAGGTCGCCCTGTTCGCGGGCCGCGACGACCGCGAAAGCCTGGACCTGCTGTCCCCGCTCTACTACCTGCGCGATGCACTGGAGCCGACCGCTGACGTCATCGAAGGACCGATGATCGATATCCTGCTTGCCAACCCCGATGTGATCATCCTTGCCGATGTCGCAAACCTCGGCCCCGGAGAGGAAGAAACCCTTCTGGAATGGGTCAAGAACGGCGGGATGCTCCTGCGCTTTGCAGGGCCTAGGCTCGCCGCTTCCGATCTGGGGCGCAGCGCCGAAAACCCGCTCTTGCCGGTCCGCCTGCGTTCGGGTGGCCGCACAGTGGGCGGGGCGATGTCATGGGGTGAACCAAAAGCACTCGCGCCCTTCGCAGCCGAAAGCCCGTTCTTCGGCCTGACCATTCCCGATGATGTGAGCGTCACATCGCAGGTCATGGCGCAGCCTGACCCGACGTTGGCGGATCGAGTGATTGCGCAACTCTCTGACGGAACGCCGCTTGTCACCCGCAAATTGAGCGGCGCAGGTCAGGTTGTCCTGTTCCATGTCACCGCCAATGCCGAGTGGTCCTCGCTCCCGCTTTCCGGCCTTTTTGTGCAGATGCTGGAACGACTGGCGGTTTCGACACGCGTCGTCACTGGTGACGCGGTCGCTCTTGCTGGCACGACATGGCTGCCCAATCAGGTCCTGGACGGTTTCGGCGATCTGCAGGATGGGAGCGCGCTCTCCGGTGTCTCAGGCGAAGTGCTGGCCACCATGCAGCCCAGCCCCGCACTGCAACCCGGCCTTTATGATGGCGAGGGGCGGCAGTTGGCTGTCAATGTGATCGGCGCGGATACAACATTCGCCGTCGCCCAATGGCCCGCCTCTGTCGCGGTCGAGGGGATGGAAACCGCGCAGGAAACGCCGCTCAAAGGCTGGCTCTTGGGCGCGGCACTGCTGCTTTTGATGGTTGATGTGATTGCCTCGCTTGCCGTTGGCGGGCGTTTGCGCGGACCACGCGCAGATGTCGCCGCAGCGCTTATGCTGGTCCTCTTCTTTGCGCCCGAGGCTCAGGCGCAGGAGGCAGACGACTTTGCCCTGCGCGCCACAACCGAAGTCGTGTTGGGCCACATCCTGACCGGCGACCGCGAAATCGACGACATCGCCGAAGCCGGATTGCGCGGCATCTCCGAAACCCTCTTCCGCCGCACAGCGATCGAGCCTGCCGCCCCGATCGGCGTTGACCTCGAAACGGACGAACTCGCGTTCTTCCCCTTCCTCTACTGGCCCGTGACGGCAGACCAGCCGCTACCCAGCCGCGAAGCCTATGCCAAGCTCAATAACTACCGGCGCACGGGCGGGATGATCATGTTTGATACGCGCGACGCGGATACCGCGCGCTTCGGCTCCGGTTCCCCCGAAGGCCGGCGCCTGCAGGCGATTGCCCGCGCGCTGGATATCCCGCCGATCGAGCCGATCCCCAACGACCACGTCCTGACGCGCACCTTCTACCTGCTGCAGGATTTCCCCGGCCGCTACGCCAGCCGCGACGTCTGGGTCGAGGCCGCGCCCCCTGACGTGGAACTTATCGAAGGCATGCCCTTCCGCAATCTCAATGACGGCGTGACGCCGGTGATCATCGGCGGCAACGACTGGGCGCGCGCATGGGCGATTGACGAGAACGGACGGCGCATGTTCCCCGTCGGCCGCGGCATGTCCGGCGAGCGCCAGCGCGAGATCGCGCTGCGGTTTGGCGTCAATGTGATCATGCATGTGCTGACCGGCAACTATAAGTCGGATCAGGTCCATGTGCCGGATCTTCTGGACAGGCTAGGCCAATGACCGCGGATAGCATCATCTTTGACCCGCTCCTGCCGTGGCTTTTCATCTATGCGGCAGCAGGGCTGTCGCTCGCGGCGGTTGCCTTGGCTATCTGGCGGCGCCTGCCCGGATGGTGGCTGCGGGCGCTGGCCAGTCTCGCGCTGCTCGCCGCGCTTGCAAATCCTGCCCTGCAGCAGGAAGAGCGAGAGCCGCTCTCGGATATCGTGCTGGTCGTCGTCGATGAAAGCGCCAGCCAGCGCCTTGCGGATAGGCCTGCACAGAATGCGGCGGCAGTTGAAAACATTGCTGCAGAACTTGCACGCCTGCCCAATACCGAAATGCGTCAGGTCACCCTGCGCGATGCCGACGGCGATCTGGGAACGACCCTGATGACCGCCGTGACCGAGGCACTGGCCGAAGAACCGCAGGCGCGTGTCGCTGGGATTGTTCTGATCAGCGACGGACGCCTGCACGATCTGGAACGCGCTCCGGCATTGCCGGCGCCCATGCACCTCCTGTTGACCGGAGAGCCCGACGATTGGGATCGCAGGCTGGTCGTTGAAAATGCCCCCGCCTTTGCGATTTTGGGCGAAGAAGTGAACCTCAC